>JANNXN010000070.1:0-18859 GCA_031409595.1 Rhodobiaceae bacterium | reverse complement strand
CTAGAGCGACGGTCGCTCAATTGAACTCAAACAGACACGCTATTACCGTCATGCCCGCACACGCGGACATCCATCTATCTTGCTGAAATAGCACATAGATTCCCGCTTTTGCGGGAATGACGGAACAAGTAGGGACTGATTCCAACTGACCAGCCACCGCTCTAGATCAATGATCGATGCCTTGCAGAAGGGCCAGCCCCAGGAATGAGGCGCCATTGTGCTGAATATAATCGATCTGGACTTTGTCACTGTCTTTACCGCGCTTGAACTGACCGTTTCCGTAGAAAGCCAGTTGCAGTTTCAGGTTTTCGATCACCGCCTGATATGATTGCTCACGCAGTTTGACACGGTCACCAGCCATATGCTGGGAGACCTCGAGATAGGCCAACAAAGCTTCAGTGCGGCAGGCAGTTGGTGTCGATTGTTGGCGCTGTCGATAATCGGATTCCGCAATGATCTGCGCCATCAGCCGGTCGAGGTATTGCAGGGTTTTCTCCTTTTGCGGCAGGTTCTGACGCAACGCTTCACTTGCAGCATAGGCCATCCAGTGGCTCTGTTCGGCAATGCCGTAATCGCGGTCAATCAGTCCTGACAGAAGTTCTGCAGAAGGGCCCGACGAGCGACCTCTGCTGATCAGGGCGAACAGAACCTCGCCGGTGTAATACTCGCTTCGGAACGGCAGGATCTCGCCAGTCTCTCTCGCGCGCTTATGGATGAAGTCCCCATCCCTAATCTCGGAACGCAAGTAATTTTCCAGCCGTGTGCAGATGATTTCAAGTGACAGGGAGGGGTTGAGCTCAACAGATTCAATTTTTCGACTTAGAAACAGCTGTTGATACTCATTGAGCATCAACAAACACAAAGCGCCGCCGCCAATCTTTACGGACTTTCGCGAGGGAAGGCAGAGACCCGGGGCAATTCCAGCATTCCACTCGGGCGGCCGAAGTTTTTTGAGGACATAGAGAACTGATGCGGAAAGCAGCTTGGCTCTGTCGGGCGTCAGCTCCAGCGAAAGACGGTTGATCGCTTTGCACATGAACCACACCGTGCCGCAATGGCGCAGCAGATTGTAGCCGCTGTAGGCTTCAGACACATTCTGGAACTTATGGGCGTAAACAAACTTTCCATCGGATTTAATGAGATCAAAGAGATGATCCAGGCATTCTGTCACTATTTTTAAACAGAGCTGCGGGTCAATTTCGCTGATGCCGGGGTCCGGTACAGTATCAAGACTCATGAATCGGCGCCTCTCGTTTATGTGCCACAGCTCAGTTCTTGCAATTTAATTCACCTGCTGAAGAAAACAACGAGAAACCTGGGATTGCTAAAAACTGCGGCGACCGCCGAGGGCCGCCGCAGAATGTTGTTTACGCTGCCGACAGTCTGTTGTCAGCCCCGCTTATTGTTTCAATCGGATGATTTGCCTTTGGGCCCTTAATCATCATCGTCATCATCGTCATCGTCATGACCATCATCCTCGTCATCCCCGCCGTTTCCAGATGGGGTGTTACCGCCATTAGGACGGTCGCCGCTACTTGAGTTGTCATTGTCGTCGCCGGGTATGAAATTTGGCACGAACGCTGTGGCGCTACAGGCTGTTTTTGAACGCGGGTATGATTTGAGAAAATCCCGGATAGCCTGCTTGGTTCCCTTTTCCAATGCGATCTCACAAGCGCACTCAGCTTTGGTCAGGCCGCCCGCCATGCAACTTTTCAAGCTGGCCGCCTGGGTGCTTGCAGTGCTCGCGTAGAATGAGCCTGCTATGACCAAGGCACTGGAAAGAATAAAAAAAGCCCTTAGATTTTTCATCGTATGTCACTCCTTTTCAATTGGAAATGGATGCCCTCCAATGCAAAGGTAAACTGACTGTATCACAAGACATTGACTTGAATCAAAATTTATAAACAGGGAATCGAAAAATCTTGTCGCCGGGATGGTGGCGGGCGCGCGCCCCGCTATTTGCAGCTCGTCAGCATGTGTGCTGAAACGGATTACACTTACACAGGCATAGTATAATTCAGCGGCATGCGGCCGCCGTCGGCGTAGATGGTTTGGCCGGTTACGTAACTGGCGTCATCACTTGCCAGGAACAAGGCGATTGATGCTATTTCCGATGGTTCGCCGACGCGGCCCATAGGGGTTCGCGACATGACGCGGGTCATGGCGGTTTTATCAGTGACGACGGCTTTCAGCATGACGGTCATGATGGAGCCGGGGCCTATGGCGTTAACGCGAATGCCGTGGGGCGCCAGGTAGACTGACGTTGCGCGGGTGAGTTGCGAGACGCCGCCTTTCGATATGCAATAGCTGATGATCGATGGAATCGCCAGCGTGTCATTGACCGACGACATGTTGATAATCGAGCCTGGCGGCCTTCCCGCTTTTGCCTGCTTGACCATTTCACGGGCACAGGCCTGCAGCATGAGGAACGAGCCTTTGAGATTTATGTCAATTACCTTGTCGTAATCCGCCTCGGTTATTTCGAGAAAGTCGCCGCCGATGCTGATGCCGGCGTTGTTCATGAGGATGTCGATGGCGCCAAATTTTTTGATGACTGCAGAAATTGTATTGTTCACGTCACCCGATTTTGAGACATCGCAGTGCATGAAAGTGGCGTTGAGGCGTTTGGCTTCAGCTGCTCCCAATTCATCCATGATGTCGGTCAGGATAACTGTGGCGCCTTCACTGGCGAAACGCTCTGCGCAGGCCAAACCAATTCCGCGTGCGGCCCCCGTTACGATGGCGACTTTGTTTTTGAGTTTCATGGGGATTCCTAATGGGTGTGAAAATTTCCGCTGTCTGATTCCAGCATGAGGGATGCAACGGTGACGTGACGGGGCCTGCTTAAAGCAAAGAGCGCAGCATCAACAATATCGCGATTGGTGAGCAATGATGCTTCGGGTGGAACTGCGTTCCATGCTGCTGCATCGAGGGGCGACACATCCTTGATGTAGGGTGGATAGATGCCGGTGACCCTTACTGGCCTGCCGCGCAATTCCTGTCTGAGGGCGTCCGTCAGGCCGGCCTGACCATGCTTGGATGCAATATAGGCGACAGCGGCACCTTGCAAAGGCGTGTTGTGAATGCCGCTGGTTGAGACGATGTTCAGAATGTCACCGGCACCGGATTTTTCGAGCAGGGGAAGCAGGCCACGGGTGAGCAGCAGCGTTCCTGTCACGTTGCCTGCAATTGTGGAGGCAATCGCATAGGCATCGTGGCTGTCCATGGGGCCTGTGAGCCATTGGGCGGCATTGTTAATGAGAATGTCGATGGCCTGACCCGCATCGCGCATTTTCTTGGCGGTCAATGTAACCTGGCTGATATCCGCAAGATCGAGGTTCAGAGTTTCAGGCCGTTTGCCGGTTCGCAGCTTTATTGATTCAGCGAGCGATGTGAGATTTTCAACATTGCGGCCAGCCATGATCACTTCGGCGCCTGCATCGGCCAGCACCACGGCAAATGCAGCGCCAAGCCCGCGACCGGCTCCGGTAATGATTATTCTTTTGGCTTGAAAGCTCATGGCTGAGGAAGTTAGCGTAATACTTCCCGCTTGGTAAGTATCAGTTGTGCTTCACTTTGATCGGTGAATTCAATTGATGTAAGAGGCATGCCTCACGCAAGGAATTACCCGATGTCAATTTACAATACTGATCTCGACAAAAATGCCGCCAACTATCAGCCGCTGACACCGCTGACATTTTTGGCGCGTTCGGCGGCGGTCTATCCTGACCAGGTTGCGATCATTCATGGCCGACAGCACGTGACCTATGCCGGGTTTTTTGCCCGGGCCCGGCAGCTGGCTTCGGCTTTGGTAAAGGCCGGGATCAAGGCAGGCGATACGGTTTCGGTCATCCTTGCCAATACGCCTGCCATGCTTGAATGCCATTACGGTGTTCCCATGATGGGGGCCGTACTCAATACACTGAATACGCGCCTGGATGCGACAACGGTGGGTTTTTCGCTGGATCATGCAGAGACGAAATTGTTGATTGTTGACAAGGAGTTCTCGGCATTAGCTAAGACCGCGATTCAACTGATGAAGGGGCCAAAGCCGATCCTTGTTGACTATGTCGATCCGGAATTTCCGGTTGAGGGCGAGCGCCTCAGTTCGGTTGAGTATGAGCAGTTTCTGGCGGGTGGTGACGCGGCGTTTGAGTGGCTCATGCCTGCAGATGAATGGGATGCGATCTCGCTTAATTACACATCAGGCACCACCGGAAATCCCAAGGGCGTGGTCTATCATCATCGGGGCGCTTACCTGCTGGCACAGGGCAATATATTGGTGACGGCGATGCCGAAACATGCGGTCTATCTGTGGACGCTGCCGATGTTTCATTGCAACGGCTGGTGCTTCCCATGGTCGATCTCGGTAATTGGCGGCACACATGTGACGCTCCGCTGGGTGCGCTCGAATTTGATTTGGGATGCGCTCGCCACGCATGGCGTTACGCATCTATGCGGTGCACCCATTGTGATGTCGACGATCTTGAACGCACCTGAGAGCGAAAAGCGGGTTCTCCAACAGAAAGTGGAATTCCTGACTGCTGCGGCGCCACCCCCTGAGGCGGTGCTTGGAGCCATGGCGGAGCAGGGGTTCAACGTTACGCATCTTTATGGGCTCACGGAAACTTACGGGCCCGCCGTGGTCAACGATTGGAAACAGGAATGGGAGGCGCTTGAGGGGGCGGCGCGAGCCAAAAGGAAAGCCCGCCAGGGGGTTCGCTATCATGCGCTCGAGGATTTGACGATTATCGACCCTGAAACCATGGAGCGGGTTCCCGCTGACGGCGAGACACTGGGGGAAGCGATGTTTCGCGGCAACATAGTGATGAAGGGGTATCTCAAGAACCCGAAAGCAACTGCTGAGGCCTTTGCTGGCGGCTGGTTTCATTCGGGCGACCTCGGCGTGCTGCATCCTGATGGCTATATCCAGCTGAAGGACCGCTCCAAAGACATCATCATTTCGGGGGGCGAGAACATTTCGTCAATTGAGGTGGAGGATTGCCTCTACAAGCACTCGGCCGTGCAGGCGGCGGCGGTGGTGGCAAAGCCCGATGAGAAGTGGGGTGAAACGCCTTGTGCGTTTGTGGAATTGAAGCCGGGGAGGGCTGCAAGTGCTGAGGAAATTATCGATTGGTGTCGGCAAGGGTTGGCCAAGTTCAAGGTGCCCAAACACGTGGTGTTTGGCGAGCTGCCAAAGACCAGCACGGGCAAAATCCAGAAATTCAAGCTAAGGGAACGGGCGCGGGAGGTTTGATAACCTGACCCGTTACAGGAGAAGGCCGGAAACACGCAGGCCTTCTCGCGATGTGTATGAATTACTAAATTAACTCAAGCCGCTTGTTGCTGGCTTTCCAATCGGGTTATTTCGTCTTTAATTTTGAGCTTTCGGCGTTTGATTTCGGCGATTTCCTGGTCAGTTGATGCAGGATGGGCCATGGCGTCGGCCAATTCCTGCTCTAATGCTCTATGTTTGGATATCAACTCACTAAGATGGGCTTGAAGGGACATTCATACCTCCGCACGATGTTGAAGTTAACGACACTATGATGACATAGAGTTGGGGGCTTGTCGAATGGCTTTCAAAGGCATAGTGGAAGGGGGCTGAAATTTGGTTTTTTGGGCGGGTAAACCAAAATGGATACTATTCAAGAGGTCGTGATTCGATCAAAATTGCAGAATCTGCTGCAGCAGCATCGGGATCTTGATGCGGCGATTTCCTCACTGGAAGCCACAGGTACAAGTGACCAGTTGCAACTGCGGCGCCTCAAAAAAATGAAACTTGATCTCAAGGACCAGATATTGCAACTGGAAAATATGCTGGTTCCCGACATTATAGCTTGAAAGGCAAAGGAATTTTGAAAGCACCTGTCGCCATTGTCATGGGCAGTCAATCGGACTGGGCCACCATGAAACATGCCGCTGACATTCTGGACGCCTTGGGCGTGGGCCATGAGGCCAGAATTGTTTCAGCGCACCGCACACCCCAGCGGCTTTATGATTTTGCACGGGGCGCCAAGGCTGAAGGCTTTCAAGTGGTGATTGCAGGCGCCGGTGGTGCCGCACATTTGCCGGGCATGGTGGCGGCCATGACGATACTTCCGGTGTTTGGTGTGCCGGTTGAATCGAAGGCGCTATCGGGCCAGGATTCGCTGCTTTCAATTGTGCAGATGCCGGCAGGCGTTCCGGTTGGCACATTGGCTATTGGGAAGGCTGGAGCCACCAACGCCGGGATCCTGGCCGCGAGCGTTTTAGCGTTGAACGACAAAGAGTTAGCCAAACGACTTGAAACTTGGCGTGAACAGCAAACAGCAGCTGTTGCGGTTGCGCCGAAAGACGATGCTTGATGCTCACGCCGGGCGCAACGATTGGCATTCTGGGGGCTGGGCAGTTGGGGCGCATGCTGGCATTGGCCGCGGCTGAACTCGGATTGAAGTGCCATATTTTTGCGCCGGAAAACGACAGCCCGGCATTTCAGGTTTCGGCGGGGCATACGGTTGCAAGTTTTGATGATTATGGGGCGCTGGAAGTTTTTGCGCGATCTGTCGATGTTGTCACTTATGAATTTGAAAATGTTCCGGTTGAAGCGGTCGCGTTTCTTGAAGAAATTGCGCCAGTTCGCCCGGGTTCAAAAGCCTTGGCCACGGCTCAGGACCGGTTGAAGGAAAAGCATCTGGCGCGAAGCCTCGGGGCGCTGACGGCGGAATTTTCTGCGGTGAACAGTATGGATGAGTTGCGCCTTGCTGTGGGGCGGATCGGCTTGCCAGCAGTGCTCAAGACTAACCGCTTTGGTTATGATGGCAAGGGGCAGGCCAAAATCCTGTCTGCCGACGATGTAGCTCCTGCCTGGGCTGCGATGAAAAACCAGCCGTCAATTCTGGAAAGTTTTGTCAATTTTCAGGCCGAAGTTTCGGTGATTGGCGCGCGCGGGCTGGACGGTGCTTTTGTGGCCTATGATGTGACAGAAAATGTCCACCGCGATCATATTCTGCACACATCAACCGTGCCTGCCAAGATTGATGCTGCACTTGCCGGAAAGGCCATCGAAATTGCGCGGGGCATGGCGGAGGCGCTGGACTATGTGGGCGTCATGGGGACCGAGTTTTTCGTGGGCGACGGCTTGGTATATGTTAACGAAATTGCCCCTCGCGTTCATAATTCGGGTCACTGGACGCAGGATGCCTGCGTGGTTTCCCAGTTTGAGCAACATATCAGGGCTATTTCCGGCTGGCCGCTGGGCAGCGCCAAACGGCATTCTGATGCAGTGATGACCAATATATTGGGCCAGGACACTGCGGCCTGGCTGGATTTTGCTGAAAAGGCCAATTCCGGGTTGCATTTATATGGCAAGGCCCAGTCCAGGGAAAACCGCAAGATGGGTCATATAAATGTGTTGACCCCTCGACAGGGGTGATGAGCTGTGGTACGCCACGCCATCTTTAAGCAACCCCTTTTTCGAGGGGTTTCTTTTCATGAAATTTAACTTTGAGAAGTTCCGAGGTATCATTTGCAAGTCGTAGTCCGTGACAACAACGTTGATCAAGCCCTGAAAGTCCTCAAGAAAAAGATGCAACGTGAGGGCATTTTCCGCGAAATGAAGCTTCGTGGTCACTTTGAAAAGCCGTCGGAAAAGAAAGCCCGCGAGAAGGCAGAAGCAGTGCGCCGTACGCGCAAGCTCGCCCGCAAGAAGCTGCAGCGCGAAGGCCTGTTGCCAATGCCGAAGAAAATTGAAAAGCCCAAGCGTTTTGGCGGTGGCGGAGCTGGCGCCGGTGCTGGCGGCGGTTTCTAAGCTAACTTAAGGTTTTGAATTTTGGAGGCCGTGGATTTAATGATCTGCGGTCTTTTCTTTTGAGGTGATGCCTTGGTCACATTACACGAAAGCTGGAAAGCGCCCTTGCAGCCTGAGTTTGATGCGCCCTACATGGCCGCGCTCAAGGAATTTCTGGTGGCGGAGAAGGCCCACGGCAAACGCATTTTTCCCAAAGGTTCCGAATGGTTCCACGCATTGGATGCCACGCCACTTGAACGGGTTCGGGTGGTGATCCTGGGGCAGGATCCCTACCACGGCGAGGGACAGGCCCATGGCTTGTGTTTTTCAGTCAAACAGGGTGTGAGGCCGCCACCATCGCTGGTGAATATCTACAAGGAGATGAAGAGCGACCTGGGCGTGGAGCCACCTTCACACGGCAATCTCGAGGCTTGGGCCCAGCAGGGTGTGCTGCTGCTCAATGCGGTTTTGACAGTGGAAGCCGGGCTTGCAGCCTCGCATCAGGGCAAGGGCTGGGAACGGTTTACGGATGCCGTCATCCGCCTGGTGAATGATCAGCCGCGGCCTGTGGTTTTCATCTTGTGGGGGGCCTACGCCCAGCGCAAGGCCGCCTTTGTCGATCGCCAGCGGCATCTGGTGCTGGCATCGGCGCACCCTTCGCCACTCTCGGCACACAACGGTTTTTTTGGTTCCAGGCCGTTTTCAAGGGCGAATGAGTTTTTGATGGCGAGGGGGCAGGAGCCAATTGACTGGAAATTAACCTAGTTTTTCATATTATGAACTGATTCTACCTATATAATAACAATTTATAATATGTTATTTCTCTAGTATTATCATACTGTAATCTGAGAATATTGGTCTTATGATGAATCCTGAACTTCGCAATGCCAGACTCAACCTTGACAGACGCCTGAGTCAATTAAAACCCGAGGATCGATTCAAAGCTCCACCGAGGGGCTGGTCCAAGGCGATCCGCACTGCCATTGGCATGACAGGTGTTCAGTTCGCAGCCCGGCTTGGCGTTGCGCCTCAGACTGCTGATGCTCTTGAGCGTTCCGAGACAAATGGCACGATCCAGCTTGCCACCCTGCGCCGCGCCGCCGATGCGTTGGACTGTGTATTGGTCTATGCTTTTGTGCCTAAAACATCACTCGAGGAAGCGGTAAATGATCGCGCCAGAAAACTGGCCCTGAAACACCTCGCCGAGGTTTCGCATAGCATGAAACTGGAAGGGCAAAATACTGGTGACGATGACCTTGAGGAGCGTATTCAGGATTATATCCGTAACCACTTGGCCGAACGCGATCTTTGGCGCATGCCATGACGTCGTTGTTTGTGGAGCCTGCAAACGCCACGCCGCTTACTCCCGCTGAGCGAGATGGATTGAAACAGCACTGGATCACGCATCGGAGCGAACTTAATGCAGCCGAACAAAACAATGTCCTCAAAGGTTTGGCTTGGGCAAAACGAAAGCACGGGCGCTCTGCGCCAGAGTTGCTCAACGACGAGTTCGCTCGGCGTTTGCACAGGGCGATGTTTGGTGATGTGTGGGCTTGGGCCGGAAACTATCGACTGACTGAACGCAATATTGGCATCGCGGCCCTGCGCATTCCCGAAGAGATCGTCGTTCTGTTTGGTGACGTGCAATACTGGATCAATCAGCAAACATTTCTGCCCGATGAAATCGCCGTGCGCCTACATCATCGGCTTGTGGCTATCCATCCCTTTCCAAACGGCAATGGCAGACACTCCCGCTTTATGGCAGACTTGCTGATGGAAATACTTGGAAGCTCGCCATTTTCTTGGGGGAGGAACAGCTTCACCGACGCCAGCGAACTGCGCGCGAAATACATCTCTGCCCTGCGCGCCGCCGATAATCACACTATCGGACCGTTGATCGATTTTGCCAGAGCGTGAGTGGCATGAGAACCGCAATCCCCCAGAATAGACAGGCGGTGTTCAATTAAGCGCCGGTGATTTTCTTGGCTGCGGCCAGTTCCTTTTTCAGGAGCGGCAACAGATCGGCGTTGGTGGCGATGATGTTTCCGGTTTGAAAAGGATTTGCGTCGCTGTCGCAATCTGCGGTGAAGCCACCGGCTTCGCGGATGAGGAGAATTCCGGCGGCCATATCCCAAAGTTGCAGGCCGCGTTCCCACAGGGCATCGAGGCGACCGGCCGCGACATAGGCCAGATCCAGGGTGGATGAGCCCGAGGCCCGCAAGCCGATGACTTTCGCCTGGATGAGGGCGATTTCGGCGCGGTTTTCAGCTTGGCCGTCGCCGCCCCGGTGGGGAATGTGGCAGCCGATCAAAGCCTCGCTGAGTTCCTTGCGGGTGGCAACGCGCAGGCGCTTGTTATTGAGAAAAGCGCCAGCGCCTTTCTCGGCGGTGTAAAGCTCATCTGAAATTGGATTGTAAGTGACGGCGGCGACGATTTCGCCCTTGCGCTCGAGGGCCACCGAGATGGCAAAATGCGGAACCGCATGCATGAAGTTGGTGGTGCCGTCGATGGGGTCAATGATGAAGCGGTGGTCGGGGTCAGTGCCTTTCAGCGCACCCCCTTCCTCCATCAGGAAGCCGTAGCCGGGGCGGGCCTTCTCTAATTCGGCGCGCAGCACTTTTTCGCACCGCTTGTCGGCAGCGGTCACATAGTCTCCGGGGCCTTTGACGGAAACCTGCAAGTTGCTGAGTTCGCCAAAATCGCGCTGTACGCCCCGGGCAGCTTTGCGGACAGCAGCAATCATAATGGTCATGGTGGGAGAAGCGGCCACGGGGAGTTCCTTGTTGTTTCAAGGATTGCGAGTTAGCAGGCCTCGCGTGATATGGCTAGGGCGAGGCCTTCTGGGTGGTTAGCTCAATTTCAACGATTTCCGGTGGACACCTGTAGCGAATTGGCAACACACTGGTTCCAAGTCCCGCAGATACGATGAGTTGGCGCAAACCCAGCCTGATGTGGCCGTGGGACCAGGCCAGGGGGGCGTTGCTTGCGTTAATCACAGGGCCCACCCACGGCAAACGCACCTGCCCGCCATGGGTATGACCTGAAACCATAAGCATCGACTTATCTGGAAGTCGTGCAAGACTTGCGGGGTCATGAGCCATTGCTACAATCATTGCGCCATCTGGAACACTACGCGAGGCAAGTTCAAAATCGGGCAACCCCGTAGATTCGTCCTCCAGCCCGACAACATAGAAACTGCCGGAGCCTGCAGAACATTTTGCTGAACTGTTGCGGAGAACTCCGATGCCGATATCATTCAAGCAGCGTTCAACATGATCTGCACCATATTCTGAATCGTGATTACCCAAGACTGCGAAAACTGGCGCTTTAGACACTAAAGGAGCGAGAGTTCTGGCAACGCGCTCGGGCCGTACACGGCCTCCGCCAAAAACTTGCATATTCACAAAATCTCCCGGTAGCAGCAGCAAATCAAATTGACGTTGCGCGACCTCAGCAACAATTTGCGATAGTCGCTGAAGGTCATTGCTGTGGCTGCCAACGTGAAGGTCGCTCAGGACCAACATGCGCACTGGCGTTGCGATTTGAAGTTCGGAGCTCAAAGTGACTTGGTGCTTTTGCCATGTGTGCGGTTGTGCCTTTGCTACGGCAGCCCATATTCCTTTTTTCTCTTGGTCCGCAGCAAAAGGTATTGATGGCTGAAATCGCGTAAAGATGTGGCGCAATAGTTTGCGGGCAACGCTGATTTTTTGCCGATGGCTCATTTCAAAGAAATGCTTGATGGAGCATTCAGCTTTTCGCCTCTTCCGGCTTGAAGGCGGCGGCGCGGGATTGGGCTTCTTTTTGTTGGGGGGCGGGTTGTTTGGCGGCGAAATCGTCCAGCCAGGGGTCGGCGCGGCCGCCTTTGCTGGCGAGGATATTCCATTTCATTGCTTCAACGGGATCTAGCGCCACGCCGCGGCCGGTAGCGTAGAGTTTGGCGACGCGGTTTTGGGCGATGGGGTTGCCGCGACGGGCTGCAATCAGCATCCACTTGGCGCCGACGGTTTCATCGCGTTGCACGCCTTCGCCACGGAACACCAATACACCGTAGTCCAGCGCGGCTTCGCTGAGGCCCTGCACGGCGGCTTTGGAGAACCAGTTGGCTGCGGTCATCTGGTCGGCGTCCACGCCTTTGCCATCGAGATACAAGAGGCCCAAGTTGTATTGGGCTTCGGCAAAGCCTGCATCGGCGGATTTTTTAAACCATTGGGCGGCAGCTGGCCAATCGGGCGTGGTGCCGTAAACGCCGCTGGCCACGAGGCCCAGATTGTACTGGGCTTGGGCGTTGCCGCCGTTGGCTGCTTTTTCAAGCCATTTGGCGCCGGTTTCCGGATTGGGGTCGCCTAGCGAACCATCGAGATAGAGCATGGCCAACGTAAATTGCGCGCCGGGGTGGTTTTTTTCAGCAGCCTTCGTAAACCAGGTCACGGCCTTTTTGATGTCGGCCTTCACGCCGTCGCCTGCATGGTAGAGTGCGCCCATCATGGCCATGGCGCGGGCATCTCCCTCATTGGCGAGAGGCTCGGCGATTTCCAGGGCGGACTTGAAGTCTTTATCTTCATAGAGGGCTATGGCTTCTTCAAAGCTGGGTGTGGCCAGGGCAGGTGTGCCCCAAGCCAGAAGCATAAGAATTGCAAAAATCAGTTTCATCCGTTCATCCGTCTTGTCAGCTCGGCCACACAACGGCTGGCCTCTTCGGGGGAGGCCCACATGGCATCGCTCGGGCGGATAAAGTCTGGTTTCTGCGGCAGCAATATGTCGAGGTCTTTGGGCTCAACGGGATCAAAGGCGACGCAGGGGATTTCAAACAGGTCTGCCCACCAGCCGATGATGGGCTCCTTGGGGGCGTAGGCATTTTGTGAAAGCGCGACGTAGTCGGCACCGTCTTCTGCGGCCTGCATGGCGGTGTGGCGGGAGGCGGCACAATAGGCCCCGACAATGCCGTTTTTACCGACGCGGCCACGGGCGTCGGCCACATCACCGGTTGCCGCATCGAGGTGAATGCCGTCGCAGGCGGAATTGGCGGCGCCGAGGCTGAGAACCGCCAGACCCAAGCTTTGCAGTTTGGTTATGGTGGCGGGAAGTGTTTTTGCGTCAACAACAATGCTGGCAATATCGCCTGCAGCACAGGCGGCTGTTACACACTTCAGAAGGTGGTCCGCGCTTATTGCTTCGGGTGCTACAAGGAATAGCCTGGGATTTGACATTGCAAGCTATTCCCTGATCGTTAGTTGCATTGGCGCCATCACGTCTCGAGTGACTTCGACCATTTGCCCGTGGCGGCCAGACTGTTCATTTTGGCGCGGTGTGAGAAGGCGGCCCGGGCCGCGGCGATGTTCTCATCCTTGCCAGCCCATGTTTTCAAGGCGTCGGCTTGCAGGGCGCGGCCGTAGGAGAAGGTGAGTTTCCACGGCAGATTGCCTGCGGCATTCATGTAATGCAGATGGGCTGTTGCATCCTGGCTTGATTGACCGCCAGAGAGGAACGCAATTCCTGGCACAGCCGATGGCACGCAGCGCTTCAATACGATCAGGGTTTTCTCCGCCACTTCAGCGTGGCTTGCCTGGGTTGGGCATTTCTTGCCGGAGATCACCATGTTTGGTTTCAGGATGATGCCTTCGAGCTTTACGCCAGCATAGTATAATTCCTGGAACTGCTCTTTCAGCATCCATTCAGTTATGCGCATGCAGGTGTCGATGTCGTGATTGCCGTCCATCAAGACTTCTGGCTCGACGATTGGCACGATACCGCCGGCCTGACAGATGGCGGCATAACGGGCGAGGGCATGGGCATTGGCATGAATGGCATTGTGGCTTGGAATGTTTTTGCCAATGTCAATCACAGCGCGCCACTTGGCGAACTCGGCACCGATCCTTGCATATTCAGCAACACGGTCAGCCAGACCATCGAGGCCCTCGGTTATTGTTTCACCGGGGGCCAGAGCGAAGGGTTTGGCGCCTGTATCAAGCTTGATGCCGGGAATGGCGCCGGTTGCCTTGATCATTTCCACCAATGGCGTGCCGCTGCGGGCCTTTTGGCGGATGGTCTCGTCATAGAGAATGACGCCGGAGACATAGGCCTTCATGGCATCGGTTGCACCGAAAAGCATTTCGCGATAGTCGCGGCGGGTGTCAGGCGTTGAAGGCGTATTGATTGATTCAAGCCGCTTGCCGATGCTGCCGGTGCTTTCGTCGGCGGCGAGAATGCCTTTGCCAGATGTCACCATGCGGCTTGCGATGTCGGCCAGTTTGTTCGTTGTCATTTTGGTTTCCTCTCGAGGGCTTTGACGCCGGGCAGCGGTTTTCCCTCGAGCCATTCGAGGAATGCGCCACCGGCTGTTGATATGTAAGTGAAGTCCTGGGCAACGCCCGCATGATTGAGGGCAGAGACGGTGTCGCCGCCCCCTGCGATGGATGCGACCTTGCCGGATTTTGTGAGTTGGGCCACGCGCTTGGCGCAGGCAACAGTTGCGGCGTCGAAGGGTGGAATTTCGAAGGCACCCAATGGACCGTTCCAGACAATTGTTTTGGCCACCTCGAAAGCCGATTGAATGGCGGCAATGGTGACCTTGCCCACATCGAGGATCATGTCATCAGTTTTGACTTCGCTGATGGATACGTTGCGGCTGGGGGAATTGGCTTTGAATTCCTTGGCGACAATCACATCAGTTGGCAATATCAGAATGCAGCCTCTGGATTTTGCAGTGGCCATAATTTCTTTAGCCACAGGCAGCAAATCATGCTCGCAAAGAGACTTTCCAACTGGGTAACCCTGGGCTGCGAGAAACGTGTTGGCCATGCCGCCGCCGATGACGATCATGTTGCAGTGGCTTGAAAGATTGCCAAGCAATTCGAGTTTGCTTGAAACCTTTGCTCCGCCGACAACGGCAACGACCGGGCGCTGGGGTTTTTCCAGCGCCTGTTCAAGGGCCTTGAGTTCGGCTTCCATGGCGCGGCCCGCGTAAGCCGGAATGATGTGGGCGATGCCTTCGGTTGAACTGTGGGCGCGGTGGGCGGCGGAGAATGCGTCGTTCACAAAGATATCGCCGAGACTGGCCAGGAGTTTTGCAAAGCCCACGTCGTTTTTTTCTTCGCCCGGATGGTAGCGCGTGTTTTCCATCAACACGCATTCGCCCGGCTTTACTTGGATATCGGGTTTTGAGAGCCAATCCGTGAACATGAATTTCACCGGACGCCCAAGATTTTTCTCGAGCTCGGGTGCTACTGGCCGCAGCGACATTTCAGGCACGACCTTGCCTTTGGGGCGATCAAAGTGGGCAAGAATGATGACGGCTGCCTTCTTGTCCAGCAGTTCGCGCAGCGTTGGAACCACGCGCTCGATGCGTGTGGCGTCCGTCACCTTGCCATTTTCAATCGGCACGTTGAGGTCAAGGCGGATGACAACGCGTTTGCCGTCGACGTTAACGTCGTCAAGCGTGTTGAACACTGGCATGGCGCACCTCCAGACTAATTTTTGGATTGCTCATTTGTGTCAAATTACTTTTTCGCAGCCTTCACGATTGCCTTGGCCGTGATTCCGAAATGCTTGTAAAGATCTTCAGCTGGAGCAGATGCTCCGAAGGTTTTCATGCCGATGAATTTGCCGTCATTGCCGATGAAGCGGTTCCAGCCTTGAGCCACTCCGGCTTCAATCGCAATGCGGATCTTCTCGGCGCCCAGGAGATTTTCCTTGTAGGCCTTCGACTGTTTCTCGAAGAGTTCCATGGAAGGCACTGAAACGACACGGGTTGGCGTTCCTGCCTTGTCGAGTGTTGCTTTGGCTTCCATGGCGATTTCAACTTCTGAGCCCGATGCAAATATCACGACCTTGGATTTCTTTGCCGAAGGGGCGATTTCATAAGCGCCCAGGGCGCAGAGGTTCTTGGCAGAATAAGTCAGCCGCGCGGGTTTCAGCTTCTGCCTGGTGAGGGCCAACACGCTCGGACCTGATTTTGTCTGTAATGCGAGTTGCCAGCATTCAGCCGTTTCAACGGCATCACAGGGGCGGAAGTTCAGCAGGTTGGGGATTACACGAAGTGCAGCCATGTGTTCGACGGGTTGGTGGGTCGGGCCATCCTCGCCCAAGCCAATCGAGTCATGCGTCATCACGAAGATCGACCTGATGCCCATCAATGCTGCAAGCCTAATGGAGGGACGGCAGTAATCGGTGAAAACGAGGAATGTGCCGCCGTATGGAATAACGCCGCCATGCAACGCCATGCCGTTCATTGCCGCTGCCATGCCGTGTTCGCGGATGCCGTAATAGACATAGCGACCGCCGTAGTCGGCAGCGTTCAAAGGTTTGAGGTCTTTGGATTTTGTGTTGTTGGAGCCTGTGAGATCGGCGGAGCCGCCGATGGTTTCGGGCACTGCGGCGTTGATCACGTCCAACGCATTTTGTGAGGAATTGCGGGTGGCGATCCAGGGCGGGCTTTTTGCCAGTTCTTTTTTGTAGTTGGAAATAATCTCGTCGAAATTGGCGGGCAAGGCGCCTGATGTAATGCGCGAGAATTCTGACTTATGTGCCGATTCTGTCAGGCGTTTCTCCCAGGCGGCACGATTTGCCTTGCCGCGGCTGCCGGCGGCGCGCCAGGCATTCAGAATGTCATCTGGAATTTCAAAAGGAGCGTGGCTCCAACCCAGGGCTTTACGGGCACCTGCTATTTCCTCGGCGCCCAATGGCGAGCCATGCGTTGCGGCGGTGCCTTGCTTGGTGGGCGCGCCGAAACCGATGATGGTCTTGCAGGCGATCATGGTTGGTTTGTCTGAGGTTTGGGCTGCCTGCAAAGCGGCAGTGATTTCACTCTGGTTGTGGCCATTGACGCTCGTCACATTCCAGTTGGCGGATTTGAAACGCGCCACCTGATCGGTCGAGTCAGACATGCTGACTTTGCCGTCAATGGAAATCCCGTTGTCATCCCACAGCACAATCATGTGATTGAGCCTCAAGTGGCCAGCAAGCGTGATGGCCTCGTGGGAAATGCCTTCCATCAGGCAGCCATCGCCTGCCAGCACATAGGTCTTGTGATTGACGAGATCATCGCCAAAGCGGCTTGCCAAGTGACGCTCGGCAATGGCAAAGCCTACGGCGTTAGCGATGCCCTGGCCCAAGGGACCTGTCGTTGTTTCAATGCCAGCAGCATGGCCATATTCCGGATGACCTGCGGTTTTCGATCCCAACTGGCGGAAATTCTTCAATTCCTCGAGTGGCATGTCCTTGTAACCCAGGAGATGGAGCAGGGAATACATGAGCATGGAGCCGTGACCGGCAGACAGAATAAAGCGGTCGCGATCAGGCCAATTGGGCTCGCTCGCATCGAAGTTCATGAATTGGGTGAACAGCACTGTTGCCACATCTGCTGCCCCCATCGGCAGGCCCGGATGGCCTGAGTTTGCCTTTTGCACAGCGTCCATGCTGAGGGCGCGGATGGCGTTGGCCATGGTTTTTTGCATGTCGGGAGAGGGTGAGTTCATGGCTGGTGGAAATCCTGCTTTTGGCTGAGTCGGTGCCCTGAATAACAGCAGTTGGCCTTGAGTCAACCGGCAGTTTTCCACTGTTTCAAATGGTTAAACTGGCCTATTGAAGTATGGCTCTTAACGTAACATATTGTGTTGGGCGGCAAATTAAGTGATTTGCCTTGGGACGGATATGGCGGATACACAAAAACTGAACGAAGCCTTTGACAGATTTGAGGCTGCCTTGGAGAAATTCGAGGGTGCTTTGTCGAAGCGGCAGATGGTAGCTGGCGAAGTTGACGCGTTGCGCGGTGATCGCACGAAGATCGCGCAAGAGCTGGATCTTGTGCGCACGAAGGCTACGGAACTTGTCACCACGAACAAATCAGCCGTTGGCAAGATTGATGCTGCAATGTCGCGCATTCGCGCTGTTTTACACAGCAACAGCGGGGGCTAGGGCATGGCGAATGTTATTGTCTCAGTGGCAGATCGTCCGTACACGATGCAATGTCCCGATGGCGAAGAAGATCACTTGCGTGAACTTGCCGCGCTGCTTGACGCAGAAATTGTGCGCATCAAGCAGAGTGTGGGCGCCATCGGTGATATTCGTTTGCTGGTGATGTCGGGCCTCATGGTGGCGGACCGGCTATCGGAATCGGTGCGGCGGATCGAGGAGTTGGAAGACCAGATCAAGGGATTGCGCGAATCACGCAATCTGGCGCTGTCGCAAGCCAAGGACCTGGAAGCCCGATTTACGGACCGGCTGGAGAGTGCGTCAAAAAGGCTGGAAAATATCGCCAAGGCGATGGCGAAGTAGGGCCTGGTTCAACCGGTCTGGCGCTTGCCACATCATCTCTGCATTTTGAACATCATTGCGCCTTCACAATTAAGTTTTCTTAACTTGCTGACGCGCGAAAATTGAACATACTTGCGGCTGTCCAAAACGGCCTTGAGTTGGACGCCGGACCAGATGTTGATCTGCCGGGAAATGAAGTAGCCCTGAGTTGGAAACTTCCAAACAGTGGCGTCAACCACAAAGGAAATACAGAAATGAAGAAGTTTGTTGCATTGCTTATTGCGTCTGCTGCCATGGTGGCAACTGCCTATGCAGGTGAAGTCGAAGGTGTGGTCAAGGCATTTGATGAGGGCACCAAGACTGTGACCCTGGAGGACGGATCGGCCTATGTTCTGGCCGAGGGGGTTACGGGTGAGGGGATTGCTGCTGGCGTTAAGGTCAAGGTGGCCTTTGATGACACGAGCAAGGCTGCAACCGCTGTAACCGTGGTTCAGTAACAATTTTCGCTAAGGAGACTTGCGCGTCCGGCCCTGTGGCCGGGCGCGCTAATTTTTTGCTGCACTGGATTTCTGCACTGCGAAGGTCTACATACAGTCGTGGCGGGCTGCCTGGTTTGTGCAGGAACATTTTTTCCCAGGGCCTATAATCGATCTTTAGGGAGCTGTCCCTGGGCTGGACCGTGGTCCGGCTTAAACGGCGCCCACCTACGTGAGTAGGGACCCGGGATCGTTAGTTCCCACGGCTTATGGTGGCTCGCTACTTCTTGACATATGCCAAGGCATATGCCATGTGTTGTTCATGGATGAAATCCGTCATGTGAAGCTATTCCGGAATGGCCGC
>JANNXN010000069.1:0-18438 GCA_031409595.1 Rhodobiaceae bacterium | reverse complement strand
GCCCCTCATCAAGGCTATCAGCGCCTGAGCGACTTGCTCAATCAACTTGCCTGCGCGCCTAAGTCACAAAAAACGGTTATCTACCAATCAAGCCATTTGTAGCGTCGTCTAAACATTCGTTTTTACACAGCCTCGGTCAATAGCGTCGATTTGGCCACTTTGGTCCAATGTCCTGTCATTGAGCCATTCCAGACATGGTGGTTTGCGCTTGAAGGTGTCGGCCCGGACGTGATTCAAGCTCCTAAACTGGAGCCGCGAATCATGAGCAATGAACTCAGTGACGATGAGTGGGCCGTCATCAAACCGATGCTTCCGAACAAGCCACGTGGCGTGCCACGTGTAAACGACCGGCGGGTCCTCAACGGCATCTCCTGGGTCCTGCGCTCAGGTGCGCCTTGGCGTGATTTGCCGGAGGGCTATGGACCTCCTACGACCTGCTACAACCGCTTTGTCCGTTGGCACCGGGCAGGTGTTTGGGACCGGATCATGGAGGCGGTGACAGCCTCCCAAGATACCGCCGTGCAGATGATCGATACATCCATTGTGAGGGTGCATCAGCACGGAGCCTGCATTGCTGCGAACTGGGAACAGCAGATGGGACGTTCGCGCGGCGGACTGACCAGCAAGGTGCACGCCGTGGTGGATGCCAATGGTCTGCCGGTGCGTTTTGACCTGTCGCTCGGCGAGGCTCATGACAACAGGTTGTGCCCGGCACTTCTGGCCGGATTGCAGCCAAAGACGATGGTGCTTGCCGACCGTGGCTATGATGCAGACTGGATCAGGGCACTCGTTAACGAGCAAGGTGCGTGGGCCAACATCCCGCCCAAGCGCAATCGCAGGGACCCCATCTGCTTCAGCCCTTACCTCTATCGGTCGCGCAACCTTGTTGAGCGGTTCTTCAACGAGATCAAGCAATGCCGACGGATCGCAACTCGTTATGACAAGCTCGCGGCAAACTACCTTGCCTTCATCAAGCTGGCGTCAATCCGCATTTGGCTACGCGCTTATGAGTCTACGCCCTAGCCGATTTTTCTGGCCGCCTCAGCGCATCGACATTATTTTTTCGGGCGCCAGCCAGAATGGCGGGAGCCAAGCGGGGATGTTGCTGAAAGGCAGCACTTCGGGTTTCAGCTTTATGCCGAGTTCGCGGGCCATGAAGGCGCGGCGGCGTTCTATGCGGTTCCAGCATTCAGGATATTTTTCGCGGATTGCCTGGCGCAGGGCCTCATCAGCGAGTGCTATGCCGTCTTCAATGTTGGACGTGAAATAGGGCGTGCCGGTTGCCGGAATTATATCGCATTGCAAGGCCATGCCGGAAACCAGTTTGATATCGCCATATTGCCGGATTGGTGAATGCACCCATTCATCGAGGTGAATGAGATGGCCCGGGTTCAAGCCAATGCCAAAGAAGGGATCGCTCAGGCGGCTCATGACCGTATCGTAGATTTCACCGCCCTCAACTCCGATGCCAATTGTTTCATACCAGGCGGCGGCGGCCTCAAAGTAGGGGCGGACAAGTTTTTCGATATAGTCTTGGATTTCCGCAGGCAGTTCACCAGCGCCATTTGTCATGAAGCCGGCCCGGCAATTCAATGCTCCCATGAGGCCCATGCCAACAACGATGGGATCGGCACGTTCTATCACGCGCATTGAGGGGCTGGGCAGACCATATTTGGCGCGAGGACCTGCGCACATGTTGAGATGCACGGATTGCGGGAAACCATCAAATTCCAGGTTTCGGCATGCTTCGTATTCGGTCATGCCGGGTTTGGCGCCCAGAATAAAACGGCGAACGGCATTTGAGGTAAGCGTGGCCGCATATTCGAAGCGCGCAAGCTGGTCGGCTTCATTGATGACGCGCAGTCCGTTTGCAGGGTGCATGAACAGGAGTGCGGCGTTGGTGACGGGGCCGAATTGTTTGAGTGTCTGCACAAGGTAGTGTGGTGTTTCAAACCAATGGGGATCGAACTCGCCAGCCTCAGTTTCGAAGCCTTTCCAGCCGGCAATACCAATGCGCATGCCTGCTTTCACGCCGGCCTCTTCCAGAATTTCGAGAAGTTCGCGATACTTGTCCCGCGGTTGGCCCATGAGGCTCAAGGGCTGCCACAACACGCGCTTGAAGTCGCCATTGGCGGTTTCAGAATAGGGCAAACATTCATTGCCTGCGAGAAGTGTTGGTGAGTGGCCGGGCACAACGATATAAATTGCTTCCTCAAAGCGGGGATCAAACCCGGTGGCCCATGAAATGTTGGCGACGTGCTCGCGGTCGCCGTAGATAACCAGCGCGTCCAATTCTCTGGCGGCCATCCGGGCTACAAGTTGAAGGTGGCGTCTTACATAGATTTCCTGACCGAGCAATGGTTCGACAGTCGGCGCGCCGAAGTCCGGGAGTTCAATCGAAGATAGCTTCGCGTGCCGCATGCCTCTTACCTCTACCATCAATCAATTGGACAAGCCTTCGAGCAAACGGGCGACCGCTTCGGCGCCCGGATCATTGATGCCATCCAGATTGCTGGCCGATACATAGGCTGATCGGCCGGCTTTGGCTCTCGTCATTTTAGCTGTTGCATTGGCGCCTGCGCGGGCTGCTTGGGCTGCGGCATTCAGCGACTTGCCGGCAACCAATGCTGCGAGAGCGGGTTCAAGGGCATCTATCATTGTGCGGTCGCCGGCGTTGGCGCCGCCATATTCCATCATGCGGCGAAGTCCGGTTTGCAGGCTTGATGCCCAGGCGCTGTTTTTTGGTGATGCAACGCTTGCGGCGGCAAAGAGTATTGCCAGCAGAACTCCGCTGGAACCGCCCATGGTTTTGGTCAAGACATCGCTCAGGCTCGCAAAAAACTCACTGGCGTTGGCGAGAGGCAACTTGGTGAGGTCGGCTTTCAGATTTCGCGCCGCAGAGGCAATAGTGGAACCTGTATCGCCATCGCCTACCTTGGCGTCGAGTGCATTAAGTTGGGCTTCGTTGGCCAGCAGGATATCGCAGGCGCGCTCCACAAGTGAACGAAGCTCCGGATTGCTGCTGGCTTTTCGAGCGGCTGATTTCATCTCGGATGGAAGTTTGATGGTTTGGGGTTTGCCATGAGGCACTGCTCCTGGCCAAGCAAGAGGGGCCGCCTTTGCCGCCAGGGCTTTTTCAAATTTAGGCGTCAGCGGCAGCAGCGAAAGGGAAAAGCCATGCATGTCGAGCGATGTCATCAGTGAAGCTGGTCCAATGACCAGTTTGATTTTCTTTGCCATGGCGCTGCCAAGAATTTCATTGGCAATAAGGCTCATTTCCAATGGTGTGGTCGACCCCAGATTGTTGATGATGATGGCATAGCTTTTGGCTTTTTCGACATGGGCAAACAGCTTGGCACTGAGAATTGCAGCCGCTTGCTTGGCGCCGGTAAAGTCGATTAGTTCAACGCCCGGCTCGCCGTGGATGCCGAGGCCCAGTTCAGCCTTGCCTCCGGGTACGCGGTCTTCGCGGCCAACGCCTGGCAACGTGCAGGAATTGAGCGAGATGCCAAGCGACACGGTGGATTTTGCAACCTGGCGCGCAGCCTTTGCCACTTCGGCAAGTGATGCGCCCTGTTCTGCGAGGTGACCAGCGATTTTATGAACGAACAGCGTTCCTGCCACTCCGCGTGGCTGCACGATGCCTGGAATTGCGATGTCATCACCCACCACGACCATTTCAACTTTTTTGCCAAGTGCCCGGGCTTTTTCGGCGGCGAGGCCAAAATTCAACCGGTCGCCGGTGTAGTTTTTGACTACCAGAAGACATCCGCCCTTGCCGGTAACGGCTAGGATGCCAGCAAGCACTGCGTCAACGCTGGGTGAGGCAAAGACCTCACCGCATACGGCAGCGGTCAGCATGCCCTTGCCGATAAAGCCAGCATGGGCAGGCTCATGGCCTGAACCGCCGCCGGAAATCAGGGCTACTCGCGAGCCTTTATGATCGGTTCGACAAACAACCTTGATGTGAGGATAACCGTCCAGCCGAGCCAGACCTTGCGATGCGCCAGTGCGTAAAGCTCCATCAATTGAATCGACGACCAGACTTTCCCTGGAATTAATGAACTGCGCCATTTTACCTCCCCAATTTTGCACCGAGTTTGCATAGCTAAGGGGTGCAATGCAAGGACATTACGCATGCGGATTTTTCCATTCGACGCATTCGCAGTTTTTCATGCCGTAGCCAACCACACGGGAAAAGAAATCGCCATGGCCGATGACGGCTATGCGGTCTTCTCGGCGGCTGGCCAGCATGGCTTGAAAGGCGGCGACCCTTTGAAGCAGGGATTCATGGGGCTCGCAGATAATTCCATTCTCATTCACATGACCATCGACATGCCACCAATTGCCTTCGAGGTGATCGAAGTCGAGGTCAGGAAAATCGACTGCCAGTTCTGCTGCCGGCCTGCCGATATTGCAGCTCCAGTTCACCCACTCGCGGTGCAGGGGATCAATGACGTGGGGAGCATTGTTGCCAAAAATTCCGCGCGCTGTCTGGATCGCACGGGTAAGGGGCGAGCTGATGATCAAATCATACCTGGCGCCTGCCAGCGCCTTGCCACGTTCGGCGGCCTGCTGGTGGCCAAGAGGCGTCAGGGGCGCATCAATAATCATGGGGTCCTGGCCGGTCACATCTTGAAGTGCGTTGAAAGTGGACTGGCCGTGGCGAATGAGGTGGACAAGACGAGGCATGAAGGTCGGGATTCCGGGTTCGGGTTTTTATGGTGAATTGTCAGTTTGGTGGAGTTGTCCTATACAGCGAAGCATGACATTGAACCATGAAAAACTGGTTGATCAATATGCCAAACTCACCGTGCATTCGGGGCTGGCCATTACGCCTGGGCAGCAATTGCTGATATCAGCGCCGATTGAAGCAGTCGCCCTGGTCAGGCGAATTACGCATCATGCCTATGCGGCTGGAGCAACGCTTGTCACGACGCTTTATACAGATGACCAGGCGACGCTGGCGCGATTTCAAGCAGCTTCCGATGCCAGTTTTGACACAGCAGCGGGCTGGTTGTTCAATGGCATGGCGGAGGCCTTCAAGGGTGGCGCTGCGCGCCTGGCGATAACGGGCGAAGACCCAGGGCTGCTCGGTGGGCAAGATCCGGAAAAGGTCTCGCGGGCCAATCGGGCGCGCTCGGTGGCCTATCGGCCTGCGCTGGAACTCATTACCAGCTTTGCAGTGAATTGGTGCGTGATTTCCTGTGCGACCTCGTCGTGGGCGAGATCAGTGTTTCCTGATCTGCCCGAGCCAGACGCAATTGCCAAGTTGTGGACAGCCATTTTCAAATGCAGCCGGGCTGATCTGCCGGATCCAGTTGCCGCGTGGGCTGAACATTCGCGGAATTTGCGGGCTCGCACCGACTTTCTCAACGGGCGGCGATACAAGGCGTTACAGTATAGAGCTCCTGGTACAGACCTCCGCATTGGTTTGGTTGACGGGCATGTATGGAAGGGGGGTGCTTCGACGGCCAAGAATGGCGTCGCCTGCAATCCCAATATTCCATCGGAGGAAGTTTTCACCATGCCGCACAAGGACCAGGTGGACGGAACTGTTTGCTCAACGAAACCGCTGTCATATGGCGGAACTTTTATTGATGGCATCAAGGTACGGTTTGAAAATGGTCGCATTGCTGAAGCCTCGGCCGCAAAGGGTGAGGCGGCATTCGCCAAGATGATTGACACTGATGAGGGCGGCAGACGGCTCGGTGAAGTGGCCCTGGTGCCGCACTCATCGCCCATCTCGGCATCGGGCATTGTGTTCAACAATACGCTGTTTGATGAGAATGCGGCGAGCCATATTGCTGTTGGGCAATCCTATACAGACACGATGAAAGATGGACATTCCAGGTCTCCCGCGGAGCTTTTGGCCAGCGGGGCCAACGGCAGTCTTATTCACGTGGACTGGATGATTGGTTCAGGTGAGATGGATGTTGATGGTGTTTTGCAAGACGGCGCCATTGAACCACTCATGCGGCGCGGAGAATGGCAAGTTTAAGTTTGAAATTTGCAGCCTATTGTCAGCCAATTATCATCTTATGTTGTTAAAAATTAAATGATTACAGGTGGTTATTGAATTAGTAGAAAATTGCGGCCACAAATCTGCCGTATTGAAATCTTTTATTCACCTTACTGTCTCGGCGAAGGGTTTGTTTCGGGCCTGGGGGGTTTGTTGAGTAGAGGGTGCGATGCAGTTTGATGAGTTATCTGAGCCGCGTGCGCACAAGGCCATGCCCATGGCCCCGAGGTTGCGTTCGCCTTCACCGCTTGAAGAACCTCCTCAGAAAATTGGCGGCGCGCAAAGGCGCGTGTCGCGCGGAGTTGTTCTCTTTGTTCTGTTTCAATTGATCGTGGCCGTCGGCGTGTTTGTGGTGACGCGGGATTACATGTCTGGCGGCGCCCTTGTCCATTCCGTTCGAAATATTCTTTTGCCAGGTGACGGGAGTGATGGGGATCAGGAATTGATCGCTACGCCAAAGGATGCGAATCCGGAGAACACCATTGCCGAAACCAAAAGTGTTATTGAATATCAGAAGCCTGAAAAGCGCAAAGCTGTTGAGGAGGAGTTTGCCGAAGTTCCGGCCCCTGTAGTTCAGTCTCCGTCAGAGCCTGAGATGCCCACGCCGCTGCCGGAAGTCGTTGATGCACCGCCTCCACCTGTCGAAGTTGTGCCTGCTGATGAAACGAGTGTCGCTGAAGTTCCGCTGCCGCCGCCGATTGAGCCAACTCCGCTGCCTGAAGTTGATGCAGTCGAAACCCCGCTGCCGGCGCCGGTTGAGCCGCCGCCCATGCCGAAGGCCGTCGTTGCCGAAGTCCCACCGCTTCCACCTCCCGTCGTTGAGCCTGCTGCGGCGCCGGTGAGAGAATTAGCCACGGCATCGCCGCCGGCTGAGCCTATTGACCTGAATCTTGTGCCGGATATTACGGCACCACCACTTCCGCCAGTTGTTGAGCCAGCGGGCGACCAAATCGGGGTGCCCGATATTTCGCAGTTGAAGCCCGTTGTGCCGAAACCCGCGCCGAAAATTATCGTTATCGCTTCGGCGGAAATTGCAGTTCCAGCACCGATGACTCATGGCGTTGCGGTGGCGCGACCAAAGCCTGCTGAAAAACCACCTGAGGTGCAGGCACCGGTCGTTGCGGACGAAGCACCATCCGAGGTGCAGGCGCCAGTCATTGAGAATGAGTCCGCGCCGATTGTCACAGCTGAGACGCCCGCGGCCAAGCCACCACTGACGCAGTCGGAGGGAGAGGTTTTTCAGGACTGCGACGTTTGCCCAAAACTGGTCGCGGTAACGTCTGGACGATTTATGATGGGTGATGGCGATGAAGGTGATGGGCAGGAGGACCTCACGCCGCCCCGCGAGGTCACGCTGAATGAAGATTTCGCCGTCAGTCAACACGAGGTCACGTTCGAAGATTGGGACCACTGCGTGGCTGACGGTGGATGCAGCAACGAGCCCTCGGATGAAGGTTGGGGGCGGGGAAAACGCCCCGTAATCAATGTCTCATACAATGAAATTGTTGAGCAGTACCTGCCGTGGCTGTCTCGCGTCAGTGGCCAGACGTATCGCTTGCCGACAGAGCCTGAATGGGAATTTGCTGCGCGCGGCGGAAAATTGGCAGTTACGGGTCAAGCCTACTCATTCGGCAATGACGTGCAGATTATTTGCCAGTATGGCAATTCGGCTGATTTGTCAGAGGCGGTCGATACGGCTTGCGATGACGGGTTTGCCAAGACCGCACCTGTTGGATCCTTCAAGCCTAATCTGCTCGGCCTCTTTGATATGCATGGAAATGTCTGGGAGTGGGTTGGCGATTGTTGGCGCCCGAGCTATTCAGCCGACGGCGTAGCGGAAGCAGGCAGTTGCAAGTTCAGGGTATTGCGTGGTGGATCATGGTCCAGCAAGGCAGCAGCGTTGCGAACTGCCGGCCGGGGCTGGGAGAAGCCAGAGAAAGTCAGAAATTCGATCGGATTTCGTGTAGCCCGATCAAACCCATGAAAATAATAATAACACTACAACAGGGAGTTCAAAATCGTGCACAACCGGATATCGGTCTATAGGTCTTTGCCCTTGGCGATAGGCTTGCTCATTGCCAGTGCGGCGCCGCTCAGCGCTCAAGGAATGCTCTCGGCAGAACCCTCAGTTGAGGGGATATCGGAGGTTGACGTTGGCGTGCTTGTCAAGATGAGCCCGCAGGAAGTTTCAACCATTCAGCGTTTGCTTCGCAGACTTGACTATCTCAAGGGGGATCGTTTCTCGCGAGAAATGGATGCCGAAACCCTGGAAGCAATTGTTGCGCATATGAAAGATGCAAATATTCCAACAAGCGGGCTGAGCGCTGACAGGATTCTTCGCTCGCTGTTTTCAACAGCGTGGGTGAAAGAGGGGTGGTCCACCGGCTCCGTGGCGGGTCAACAGCTTGTTGTGGAACCGGCTGAGGTTCGCGTTGCGCAGGAAGCACTCAAGCAACTCAATCACGAGCCGGGACCGGTTGACGGCGTGTTCGGGCCAGCAACACTTGCGGCTGTTGAAATATTTCAGGAAGACAACGGCATGAACGTCAATGGCCTGCTGTCTCGCAACACGTTTCAGAACATTACACGGGCGTTGAACTGGGTGGGCAAGGAACCGACAAGCGTCGTCCATATGCTGAATTGGGCGGATTACATCAATCCAACCGCACTTGATAATTTCGAGAAGGAAACCGGCATTCGCGTTGTGCACGAGGTTTTTGAAAATTCAATCGAGACGAAGGAATTGTTGCAACAGGGCTCAACACGTTACGATGTGATGATTCAGGCGGGCGCGCAAATGCGGCAAGTCCTTGAGGACAAAGACGCGGTCGAGCCGCTCGACTTTGCAAGAATTCCCAACGCGCAGGATCTAGATCCTGCGGCCCTAAAGTTCACCTCCGTACTTGATCCCGATAATCTGCATTCGGTTCCCTACATGTGGGGAACCGTTGGACTTGGCGTGAACAAGGACATGGTCCGCAAGATCAGACCTGATGCGCCGCTTGACAGTTTGGCGCTGATTCTCGACCCGGAGCTTGCGGCGGATATATCAAAATGCGGCATCGCAGTTATTGATGAACCGATTGACACCATTCCGGCCTTTGTCGGCTATCTCGGTGGTGATGTTGGGAACGTAAGCATAACCGATCTGGAAGCTGTGGACGAGGCGCTCTCCAAGGTTTCGAAATACATCAAGGTGGTGTCAGTTGAGAGTTACATCAATAGTCTGGCAGAAGGAAAATACTGTGTTGTCTGGGGCTATTCGGGAGCAATTTTCTGGGCCCGCGATTTGGCCAAGCAGAAAGGCACCGGGACAGTTACCTACAATGTGCCGAAGGAAGGCAGCCAGTTGTGGTTCGACTTGTTTGTCATTCCAGCCGCGTCGGAGAACAAGGAAGGCGCCTACCAACTGCTTAATTATATGCTCAAGCCTGAAGTGGCGGCTGCCAACACCAACTTCATGCAATATGCCAATCCGGTTAGCACCTCTGCTCCCTTTATTGATGCAAAGTTGCTGAAGGACCCGGGGCTTTACCCGCCCAAGAAAGTCTTGAAACGGCTTGCGGTGCAGCCCCCGCTGCCCGTTGATGTGGAAGCAGAGTTGAAGCGCATTTGGGCCAAGTTGGAGAAGGAATAGCGCGTCAGGTTTGGACCAGATGTCGTTCCAGTTTGCGGGACAGGCTCGTAAGCGGAAAGCAGATTGCAAAATAGATCAGCGCCACCAGGCCAAATATGAGAAATGGCTGGAAGGTGGCGTTGGTCAGTATTTGCGCGGTTCTGACCAATTCGTGGTAACCGAGGATCGACGCAAGAGCGGTGCTCTTGACAAGTTGCACAAGGAAACCGACGGTTGGCGGGATGGCGATGCGGACGGCTTGCGGCAGGATCACCAATCGCAGTTGGGAAATGTAGTGGAGCCCGAGGCTAGCGCTGCCGTCCCACTGGCCGCGCGGGATGGCCTCAACGGAACCGCGCCAGATGTCGGTGAGGTAAGCGCTGGAATAGAGGGTTAAGCAAACGGCGGCAGCGAGCCAGGCTGACACTTCAATGCCGAGCATGGGCAGGCCGTAGTAGACCAGAAACAATTGCAACAGAAGCGGCGTGCTCTGGAACAGTTCGACGTAAAGCATGACGCATGTTCTAGCCCATTTATAGGGACCGAAGCGGGCGACCAACAGGAGCAGGCCCACTATTCCGCCACCTGCAAATGCGATGGCTGAAAGCAACAGGGTCAGCGGGGCTGCCAGCAGAAGGTTTCGCGCAATGTCCCACGTGGTGAAATCCATCAGCGCACCCGGCCCGCAAAAAGTCCCCGTCCGGCGAATGCCAACAGACGGCGCATACTCACGGCCAGTATCAAATAGATGATCGTGATGATCAAATAGGTTTCAAAGCTGCGGAAATTGCGGGATTGGATCAAGTCTGCCACGTGGGTGAGATCAACGACGGCGATCTGCGAAACTACGGCGGATTCAAGCATGGTGATGGTGATCTGGCCAATGAGGGCTGGATAGACGTTGGCGAAGGCTTGCGGCAACATGATGAGAATGAATATTAGCGCTGGGCGCAGGCCCATGCTGCGACCTGCTTCGCTTTGGCCAGCGGGAACGGCCTCGAGGCCTGCGCGGATAATTTCGATTGAATAGGCCGCGAGATTGATGGTCATGGCAAGGGCTGCCGCCTGAAGTGCGGTGAGCCGGAAACCAAGGCTCGGCAGCCCGAAGAAAATGAAAAACATCTGGACGATGAAGGGCGTGTTGCGGATCAGCTCAACGTAGGCTTTTACAAGGTTTCGCAGCATCGCGATATTGCTGCGGAGCAAGGCTGCGCCTGCGATGCCAATGCCAACTCCTAAAAGCGATGAGACGGCAGTCAAGCCAAGCGTGACTGCCGTCCCTTCAAGAAACAAGCCCAGATATTGGAGCAGGGCTCCGAAATCGAGCTGGAAGGCCATGGGGTTTTATAGTTCTGGTGGCAGTGGAATGAACAACCACTTCTTGGAAATACCATCCAGTGTGCCGTCCTTCTTCATCGTCGCCAGGGTTTCATCGAGCTTGGCCAGCAGGCGATCCTCGCCCTTGTTGATTGCCATGGCTGAGGGTGAGTTCAACAGTTGGAACTTCGACTCCGGTTCGCTGGCTGGTTGCTTGGCGAGCACTGCCGCACCCACGTCGTTGCCGACGACCATCAACTGCACCTGGCCTGACAGAAACGCCGAGATCACGCCGTTATAATCATTGAAGCGCTGAATATCGGTGCCTGCGGGGGCCACCTCGGTCACGGATGTGTCTTCAAGCGTGCCACGGTTGACTGCTACAGATTTGCCAGCAAGATCGGCGGGGCCTTTCACTTCAAGAGATTTGGGGCCGACGACGTCGATGGAATAGGGTGCGTAGGGTGCTGTGAAAGCCACCACCTTTTTCCGCTCATCGCTGACACCGACACTCACCAGCAGGTTGAGCTTGTGTTCGTTGAGGGACGGAATGCGGTTTTGGCCGGTTATGCCGACCAGCTCTGGCTTTACGCCAAGAGATGCAGCCAGCGCATTGATGACATCGATGTCGTAGCCCTGAGATTGCATATCGGTGCCGGCGGATGAGAAGGGCGGGAAGTCTTCGAATATTCCAACTTTCAGAACACCTGCCTTCACGATGTCATCGAGCTCATCTGCCAGGGCAGAACTGATGCCGGTGAATTGAATGGCAATCGCCAGGCCTGTCGCCATGAGAAGGCGCTTGGTAAGTGATATTTGCATGATTTTCTCCCGTTGTTGACTGTCATTGAAAGCCGACAGCGTCATTCTGTCTTACGCCCAGTTTGGGTGAAATCAAGTTGACGATGTACGAATTCGTACAAAATAAAACGCGCCCCAGGTATCAGCTGGGGGCGCGTCAACAAGTCTTGGGTTTTTTACTAACCTGGGAGAACGAAGAACCAATTGGCCCAGAGAACTACGATCGCACCGGCAACGAGTGCCAGATAGGGCAGCATGCCAGCTTTCTTTTCGCCCATGTCACCATCTTTAAGGCCAAGGGCTTCAAGGGCTCCCTTGGGGAACTTGCCACCATCTTGAATGTAATGACGGTATGCAAACACTGGGAAGATGAGGGCCGCAAAGATGAGGCCGACCCAGAGAGCGGTTGAATAACCCCAGACCTTTGCACCAGCGCCAAGGAACAGCGCGTTTACAAAGGCGAGGATGGTGTTCAAACCGATCAGCCAATTGGGGGCCTTCCAGGGACGCGCAATGTGGCCTGAGTCCATACGATGGATCCAGCCCGCATTGAGGTTGAGGAAGTTGAAGATGATGTAACCCACGTTGGAGATGGCAAGCACGTAGAAGTAGCCAGCCAAGTCAGAGGCGAGGGCAAGCAAGAACAGATTGAAAGCAAAATCTGTCCACATGGCGCGGGTTGGCGCTCCATGCTCGTTTGCATGGCTCAAGTACCTTGGCAACCATCCATCTTTCGAACCCTGATACAGGGTGCGCGATGAGCCAGCCATGGCTGTCATGATGGCCAAGAACAAGGCAAGGATCATCAGGATAACAAATATCTGGACGATGACCTTGTTGCCGCCGACCATGTTGCCCAAGGCTTCGGCAATGCCAGTGCCGTCAACGATGCCCGCCGCCAACATTCCGGAGTGTCCCAGAACGCCCTGGAAGGCGAATGGCACGAGGAAGAAGAACAGGCAGCAGAGAAGGCCGGAATAGAAGATGGCCTTGAACGTATCGGTCTTGGGGTCTTTCAATTCGCGGGTGTAGCAAACGGCGGTTTCAAAGCCGTAAGTTGACCAGGCGGCGATGTAAAGTCCCCCGAGGAAGAGCGTCCATCCGCCGATGTTCCAGGCGCCATCAACGCCGGAATAGGCGCCCGTGGGTGGAACCAGGCCGGTGACGTTGGCACTGTCGATGGCACCTGTCAGGATTGGCACAAGGCCAACAAGCAGCAGGGGAACCAGCACGATGATGGCCAGAATTTTCTGGGCAGCAGCGGTTGAGGCGATGCCACGATGCTGAATCGCGAACATGATCAGCATCAATATGGCGCCGATCACAAAGGTTGTGTTGAAATGCAATGTGCCAAGGCCTGGAATTGGAATTCCCAACAGCTCCCAAGTGCGGATTGCAGGCGTCAGGGCTGTAACACCGTCAGCTGGCAACAGGGCTGCTGCAGCGTCTTGCAAGGTTTTGCCTGCGTTGGCTGCGAGCCATTCCACCACACGGGGGTCTTCCGGCTTGAGTGAAGCCAGATTGGCCGCAACCCAGTCCAGCACCATCTGCGAATCTGCAGCAGGGATCGGGAACAGGGCATTCAGAATATAACCGGCGGCAATGGCGCAACCCAATGAGAGCACGGGGCTCCAAGCGAACCAGTTGCACCACACGGAAAGGGGCGCCACGAATTTGGAGTAACGCAGCCAGGCCGTTGCTCCATAAACCGAAGCACCACCTGATTTGTTGCCGAACATGCCGGCGATTTCCGCGTAGGTGAATGATTGCAGGAAGCCCATGATCATGGAAATGATCCACACCATGAAGGCGAGCTTACCGGTCGTTCCGGCGATGCCGCCGATGGAGAAGAGCACGAGGGGCGGCACGCCAGCCGCAACCCAGAAGGCACCCTTCCAGTCTAATGCGCGGACGAGTTCGCCCGAGCCTTGTTCATTGGACATAATATTTCCCTCCATTAGTCCCCAATATTCGAGTTTGGTGGATCGCCGGTCCCGGATCATCTGATCACGGAAACTTACGCAAATGGTTGCAACCCCCCTTAACCCGCAGGAAACAAAGTTTACTGGTAATATGTCGACGGTCAAGCAGAACTATGCGATAGTCACCGGGAAACTTCAGGCGATTTGGGCAAGATTTCTAGTTTACCAGATGGACATTATTCAACCTTCCCGGGATATTTCTCCACTCGCAAGTCGGATATTTTGGCCGGGCAACCGCGCGCTGCCTGCGGGCGTCGAACGCTACAAAGTCAAGGCTCTGGGCTCTGTCACCGTAAAGCTGGGTGCGGGTGACAAGATTACGCTCACCAACATCGAAGGCGGCCAGCGCTGCGAACTGAGGTTCCGTGACAAAAATGGCCGGCTTGATGCTGACGCTCTGGGGGTGCGGGGCGAAACGGTAAGTCTTTTTGGTTCTGAGACGCGGGCGGGTGAAAGCCAACAGTTTACTGTCTCGCACGAAGGAACACTGACGGTGCTAGCGCCGGGGGGTGCAATGGACCTATCGGCGCAGAACACCGCAACCGATATTGAGCTTCGGATCGCCCGCGCGAATCCTGCGGCGCAAGGCAATGACGTGGCGTTGCCGGAACCCCTGGCGGATGTCTTGCAGGATATCCGCGTGAAGTCGGCCACGGCCAGCGCATTTATGGTGAAGGCTGGCGAATACATCCAGATCATTGACGTGGCTGGCCGGCAGATGACGGATTTCCAGTGCTTCTCCGCCAGAAAGCTCGACAAGGGAATCGAGAACGCGCTTGACGCCACAGTCACCCGTACTTTGACAGGGCGCGCATATCCAACGCCTGGTCTGCCATCGAAGGCGTTTGGTTTTGATTTTGAGCCGCTCATCGAAGTTATACAGGATACTTGCGGTCGCCATGATGCCTTCGCCACGGCCTGCTACTCACGGTATTATGATGATGTTGGATATCCCGGCCACGTGAACTGCACGGATAATTTCAATCGGGCCCTTGACCCTTTCGGCATCGCCAAGCGGCGCGGCTGGGAGGCTTTGAATTTCTTCTACAATACGCGCATGGATGACAACAACCAGATCATCTTTGACGAAGCCTGGTCGAGGCCCGGCGATTACGTGTTGGTGAGGGCGCTCACTGATCTGGTATGTGTGAGCTCGGCCTGCCCTGATGATATTGATCCGGGCAATGGCTGGAACCCCACTGACATTCATGTTCGAACCTATTCCGATAAACAGAAATTTTCGAGAGCTGTGGCTTACCGCATGACCCCTGATGCTGATGTTGAAATGACCCGCGAAACCGCTTTCCATCCGCGCTTTTCGGCGCTGACCCGCAATTACACCGAGTATCGGGGGTTCTGGCTTCCGACGCGGTTTAACAACGAAGGGCCAATTGAGGAATATTGGGCAGCACGGGAAAAAGTTGTGGTGATGGATTTGTCGCCGCTGCGGAAATTTGAAGTTACCGGGCCCGATGCAGAAGCCCTGCTGCAATATTGTGTAACACGCGATATCCGTAAACTGGCGACTGGCCAGGTGGTTTACACGGCCATGTGCTATGAAAATGGCGGCATGATTGACGATGGCACTGTCTATCGTTTGGGTCCCAACAATTTCCGCTGGATTGGCGGTGATGATTACAGCGGCACGTGGCTGCGCGAACAGGCGGGAAAAATGGGCTATCGGGCCTGGGTTCGGTCTTCCACTGACCAGCTTCATAACATTGCCGTGCAGGGGCCCAATTCCCGCGCGCTTCTGAAAGAGATCATGTGGACAGCGGCAGCACAGCCCACCATTGGCGAACTGGAGTGGTTCCGCTTTGCCGTTGCCCGCATCGGCCATTTTGAAGGAGCCCCTGTTGTGGTTTCGCGCACGGGGTACACTGGCGAATTGGGCTATGAAATTTTCTGCCACCCTAAAGATGCGCTCACGGTGTTTGATGCGGTTTGGGAAGCGGGACAAAAGTATGGACTGAAACCCATGGGTCTTGAGGGGTTGGATATGGTGCGGATTGAGGCGGGACTCATATTTGCGCACTACGAGTTCAGTTCTGAGACCGATCCGTTTGAAGCCGGCATCGGGTTTACAGTGCCGTTGAAGACCAAGGCTGATGATTTTATCGGCAAGCAAGCGCTGGTTCAGCGCAAGGAACATCCGCGCCACAAGCTGGTTGGACTTGAGATTGAGTCCAATGAAATTGTCGGCCACGGAGACCAGGTTTATGTGGGGCGGGGTGTTGTCGGCGTGGTGACGAGTTCAACGCGCTCGCCAATACTGGGCAAGAATATAGCACTGGCGCGTGTTGATGTGTTGAGTGGCGAGATTGGCGCCCGGGTTGAAATCGGTAAACTCGATGGATTGCAAAAACGCCTGCCGGCGCGCGTCGTCAGATTTGCGCATTACGATCCGGAGAAGCTCAGGCCGCGGAGTTAGGCGGAAAAAATTTCTTCCAGTTTGTCGCGCATCACCAGTGGGTCCACATCGGCACCGGTCCAGTATTTTACGCCGATCACGCCCTGATTGACCAGCATGCCGAGACCATCAATGACATCGCAGCCACGATCTTCGGCTTGACGGATAAGCCAGGTGCGGGGCGGGTTGGGGATGACGTCGGCCACGACGAGTCCGGCGCGTAATGTTTCAACATCGAGGTCAAGTTTGGCGTCGACATCGGGGTAGAGACCGATGGAAGTTGCGTTGACGGCGATTTCGACATCTTTCGGGATTTTGTACATTCCCTGCCAGATGACCAGTTCGGCTTTTGCCGATGTTTTGGCGTTCAGGAGATCGACGAGAGTTTGTCCTCTGCCTTTGCCGCGGTTCACCACAATGATGCGGGTGGCACCAGCCAAGGCAAGTTCCACGCCGATGGCGCGCGCCGCGCCGCCAGCCCCGAACATGACAATGGTTTTGCCTTTGGGATCGACAACTTCGCGGAGCGACTGGAGGAAGCCCTTGCCATCGGTGTTTTCGCCAATGAATTTGCCATTGCGCAAGACAGCACAATTTACAGCGCCCATGACAGCAGCGGATTCGCCCAGGCCGTCGAGGTGTTCGATGACGGAAACCTTGTGGGGGATCGAGCAATTAAAGCCAATCCAACCCATGGCGCGGGCGCCATTCACCGCGTCGCGCAATTTTTCAGGCGGCACTTCGCAATTGATGTAGCGGATATCAAGATTGTGATGGCGAAAGGCTGCTTCAATCATCGCGACAGTTGGATTATCCGCCGCCCCTTGCGAGAATGAACCGACGAGCCTGCTCAGGAAATTTTGGGTCATGGATTTTTTTCTCCTGCTTGCATCAGGTGTGCCCATGCGTGTGATGGGAATCGGGGAAATGGGGATGGGTGTGGCGCAGTGGCCGGTGAAGATGGGCATGAACGTGAGGTTCGTGCGCCGGGTCTTTGGCGCTGTGGTCATGCTGGTGGTGCATGTCGTGGACATGGGAATGGGAATGTTCGAGCGCCTCGTGCTGGTGCGGGTGTTCATGGTTTTCACTTAAATGCAGCCACACGCCAATTCCCATGAGCAGCGCTGCGATGGCAAGCTGCCAGGTCAGGGGTTCGCCCAGCAGCACAACGGCCACCAACGCACCGATGAAGGGCGCCACTGAATAGTAGGCGGCGGTGCGGGCTGAACCGATGGCGCGCAGGGCATAAACAAATATGACAAGGCCCACGCCATAACTCAGGAAACCGATGAGGGCGCCTGCTGCCACCAAGATTGGCTCAAACGAAACCACGCCCACCAACAAGCACAGGGCTAGATTGACGCTTCCCGCCACCAGCCCCTTGATCATTGCGATTTGAACGGGATTGCTGAGCGCCACCTTGCGGGTGAAATTGTTGTCTGCGGCCCAGCTGAGGCAGGCCAGCACAATGAGCGCTGGCCCATATGCCGTCTCAAGTGAAAACTCGCCCTGCCAGGCGAGCACTGCGGCACCCAGCGTAATGGCCGCCATTCCAATGCCGATGCGGATGTGGAAATGCTCGCGAAAAGCGATCCAGGCGATCAAGGCCGAGAAAACCCCTTCAAGCACCAGCAGCAGCGAAGCGGCGGAGGCGGATGTCAGTTGCAGTCCAACCAGAAGGAGGATGGGGCCCAGAATGCCGCCGCAAAATATCGCCGGCGCAAACCACAGCCAATCCCCGGCGGTGAGCGCTGTTTCACTCAATTCGCGCCTGAACCGACTATAGATGAACAGGCCTATACCTGATCCCAAATACAGGATGCTGGCCAGCATCAGGGGATGGATGTTGCCAAGCAGGACTTTGGCCAGCGGTGTGCTGACACCAAACAAAAGGGCCGAAACAAGGGCCAGCATCGGCCCTTTGAGAAGGCTGGTTTCGCGTGAGGTTTCCGGCTTGCTCATGAGGAGCCAAGATTACCGGAACCTAGTCGTTTTTCATATAGGCTTCCATTGAGTCGTCCATGGCCTCCACCCATTTTGTATGGTGCTTTGGCGACATGGTGCCGGTCATCAGTGAGCGATAGCCCTTGTTGCGATAGCCCATGATGTCGGCCATTTTGTCGTGTTCCCACTCCATGAATGTCCTGTTGACAGCTTCAACATCGAAGGAGGGGTAATCGGTGGCGGCAATAAGTTCTTTCACATAGTCGCCCTGGAACCAGATCATCTGCTCGGCGTTTTCAAGTTTTTCCTCACGCTTGCGCCAGGCCTTGGAATTTTTCTTCATGGC
>JANNXN010000068.1:0-25793 GCA_031409595.1 Rhodobiaceae bacterium | reverse complement strand
CCATGATCGGGATCGACGGTGACAGGCACTGGAATGCCGCCAGCCGCTGCAATCACGCCTTCGTAGGTTGCATAGTAGGGGTTTGCCAGCAACACTTCATCGCCCAGTTCGAGGGTTGCCTGCATGGCGACAAACAGGGCTGTCTGGGTTCCGGGCAGAAAGATGAATTGCCGCGTGCTGATGGGGCGGCCGGTGCTTTTTGTGTAGTGTTTCGACAGGCTTTCGAGGAGTTCGTTTTCGCCACGGCTTGAGGCATATTTGTAGCGGCCGGCGCGCATTTGGGTGTTGGCCACATCCATGATGGCTGTTGGGGGTGGCGCATCAGGTTCGCCGATTGACAGGAATATCAGGTCTTCACCAGCGCCGGCGCGGCGCTTTCCCTCAATATGGACAGCCCATTTATCGGAGCCAAGCCCGCTTAGTCTTTGGGTAATTGATGCCAGCTTCATGGGGCTGCTTCTACGCCGTCATTGGTGATATGCAAGTAGGCGCGTTTGGAAAGTGCTGCAAAATCCTGCGGCGAAATGGCTATGACCGGGCAGGACTTGCCGTAAAGTGTTTCGGCAACCTGGGCGCCTACGGCCAGATTGATGTCAGGTTCAACCAGGATTATTCCAGCAGGCCCCGTGCCAAGGCGGATGGCTTCGGCGAGGCCGCCTGAGGCGCTGCCCGATCCACGGCTTTCGCGCATCATCAGAATTTTTCCTGTGACGGATTGGCCGCGCTGGGGATGATGCACGTCGATGATGATGCCTTTGCGGGGATCGAAAGCGCCCCAGAAGCTCAGGGGCTCATCGAGCAAAAGAACAGCGCCCTCTGCAACGCCAGCGTGAAGAATGGATATCATGATTGCCACAAGTCCGGATCGCGCCAGGTCTCGCCCCGCACGGCACTTTCAACGCATTCCTTGAGACTGCCGAAGCAGACTTCAACGCCCAGCATGCCGGGCGCGTAATAGGCCCATTTGGCGGCGTTGGTCATGATGCGGCCTTTGAGGCTCTGGATTTTGGGCGCGTAGTAAGTGCAGATGTCAACAGGGATGGTGATGCCTGCATCGCCCAGGATTTTTGCCCAGCCCTTGGCCACGAGCATTTCGCGCACGCCACGGCTGGTTGAAATGAGCGTGGTGGTTTTCACTTTGCGGCCCGCCAGCAAATTCACCAGTCGGGAAAATTCGGTGATGGAAAAATGCGGAGTGCCAAGCGCCACGCAATCGAGCGGACCGTCTCTTGCGGTTGAGAGTTCGCGGTGTGCGGTCTTGATACTTTCCCTGGTGAGGGTGATGACGTCGCTGGCGCTTGAAACTGCCGCAAGCGTTGGGGCTTCGGGCGTTACGCCCACCACATGCAAAAGCTCAACGCCGCCAGAGGCCGCACTTGCGGCACACAGGGCTTTGAGATTGTCGGCGGTGGTTTCTTTTGGCATGGCCGATATGACGGGCACGCGGCGGCCTGCGATGCGACCGATGTGATGGCCGAGCAGGTGGAAGAACATATCCTGATGTTTCCAGGCATCGGGAATGGCGTCACAGGAAAAATGGATGGAGGCCTTGCGGCCTGCGTCGGCATGCAATCCGGCAAAGGGCGCCAAGCCAGTGACGGCGCAGGCGACATCGAGGTAAGCGCCATATTTGTTGGTTCTGGCGCCTACCGCAGAATTGTAAAAGGTCACGGCATTTGATTCAGCTGCCGCGATGTGATCGCCAAATTTGGGGCCTCCGGCGAGTTGATAGGGTGCGCAGGTCCAGGTTGGTTTGCAGCCCAATGCCGCATAGCCCCGCATCAGTTCATAGGCACCGCCCACCATTTCCGGATCGCTGTGGAGCGGGCGCAGATTTAACTCGTCTTGGCTTGCCACGCTGTTGTTGGTCCAGGTTGGAACGGCGAGCGTTGCCTTGTGTTCAAGCAGGAAGCGGATGAAATCAATGTGCGGCTGGCCGGTGAAAAAACAGGCATCAATATGGGCGAAGGAAATTGGAATGAGGCGGGGAGCGTCCATGATATTGGCAGCCTTCACCACGAGCTGCATGGCGAGCTGATGGGCTTTGCCGGCCGCACCTGCGAGAAGTTCCTGCTGATGGTCGTCAAGGGAGAGGGGCATTGCTCAATCCAAATTTTCGATCATTCCTTCACCTCGTCATTGGCCATTCTGGTCAAGGTCATGTAGTCGGTTTTGCCGGAGCCCAGGAGGGGGATTTCCTCGAGGCTGATCACTGTCTTTGGCACCATGAGGTCGGTGGCGCCACGGGATTTCAGTTCGGCCGCCAAGGCCTTGCGGTCCGGCTTTTCAAGGGTGGTGAAGAGCACCAGTTGTTCGCCCTTTTTGGGGTCGGCAATGGCGACGACGGCGAACTGCCTGCCGGCGAAGGCCTGCTGGAGTTTTGATTCAATGGCGGTGAGCGACACCATTTCACCGGCGATTTTGGAGAAGCGCTTGGCACGGCCCAAAATCGTGATGTAGCGCTGCTCGTCGATTGCGACGATGTCGCCGGTGTCGTACCAGCCATCGAGGGGCGGTTCGATGACGCCGGGATTGTCGGCGCGCAAATAGCCCAGCATCACGTTAGGGCCTTTGACATGCAGCCTGCCGCCGTTTTCGATGCCTTCCACTGGCTCAAGGCGGTACTCGATGCGGTCCAGCAAGCGGCCAACACTTCCGGTGCGGTTGTGCATCGGCGTGTTGACGGAAAGCACGGGGGAACATTCGGTGGCGCCATAGCCCTCGAGAATGCGGTGGCCAAATTTCTCCATCCATACCTCGCGGGTTTCGGGCTTCACGCGCTCGGCTCCCGCCACAACCAATCGCAGGCTGTAGAAATCATAGGGGTCAGCGGTGCGGGCATAGCCCATGAGGAATGTGTCGGTGCCGAAGAGTACTGTGGCATTGGTGTCGTAACAAAGTTCGGGCACAATCTTGTAGTGCAGCGGCGAGGGATAATAAAAACTGTAAACGCCCGCGAGAATGGGCAGCAAGGCGCCGCCCGTGAGGCCGAACGAATGGAACATGGGCATGGCGTTGAACACAATGTCCTGGGCGCTGAAGCCAATGCGGGCGGCGGCCTGCAGGCGGTTTGAATTGAGATTGGCGTGCGACAGCACCACGCCCTTGGGGATGCCTTCGGAACCTGACGTGAACAGCACGACGGCCGGGCTGTCGGGGCTGGTTGCGGACCCTGCGGCCTTGAGAGCTGCCTTGGTGAAGAACCGGGCGAAAAGCCCATGGAGTTTGTCGAAAGGGCCGACCGTATCCCTGATGTCTTCGAGATAGACCATGCGGCAGGTTTTTTCGAGAACGGCCACGTCGCCTCCCATTTCGGCGGCTTCGACGAATTTCCGTGATGTGACGATGGTCTTTACCCCGGCAGCGGTGCAGGCGGCTGACATGTTGACGGCGCCGGTTGAAAAATTCAGCATGGCGGGAACCCGGCCATAGGCCTGGAGGCCAAACATTGTCAGCAGGCAGCCGATGGCATTGGGAAGCAGCACGCCCACAAATTTCTGCTTGGGCGCGAGCCTTGCAATCTTGCGGCCAAGGATGAAACTTCCCATGATGACGCGGTTGTAGGACGTTGGCTTGCGCTGGATGTCTTCGACAATCTTGTGGCCGCCGCCATGAACGGCGCGCGCATCCAGCAGGGCTTCAAACAGTGTTTGATGCGGGTTGGAGGTTGAGAACACCATGTCGCTCATGACGTCATAGAGTTTGTCGGCCTGATATTGGCGGAGTCTGGAACCTTTGAGATCGGCTGGCGCATCAAATTTTACGGGCGGCAGGAATGTAATGATGATTTTGGGAAACCAGCGCAGGCGGAGCTTGCCGTGCATGCGGGAGAATTTTGAAAACTGCGCGCCGTCGATCCGGACAGGCAGGACTTTTGCGTCCGCCATTTGAGCGATGGCGCCGGGGCCTTCGTAGACTTTCATGAGGGCGCCGGTGACCGTCAGGCGGCCTTCGGGAAATATCACGACACGGCTGCCGCTTTTGACTGCGTCGACCAGGGTGCGGATCGCCAGCGGATTGGTGGGATCAATGGGAGCCAAATCAAAAAGTGCAAAGGCAGGCTTCACCCACCAGCGCTTGGCCATGTGGGAGTTGATGGCAAAGGTCGAGCGGTCCGGCAGGAATGCCGACAATAGCGGACCATCAAGCAGGGAGGTGTGGTTGGCAACAATGACGGCTTTGCGGCCCGCCTGCTTGTAGTATTCAAGGCCCCGCACTTCGACACGGAAGAGAAAGCGGAACAATTGGCGGGCGAGATTGGCGGTCAGTTCCTGGGGCAGAAGCACCACACTCCAAATTGCGGCAACGGCGTTGGCCAGGCCAAGGCAGAGGAACAGGCCGCGCGCCGACATGATTTGCAGCAGAAACACGGAGGCTACGGTTGCCGAGATCATGAAGATGGCGTTGATCACATTGTTGGCTGCTATGACGCGCGAGCGCTTGGGCGGCGAGGCCTTGGTCTGCATGATGGCGTTGAGCGGCACGGCATAGAGGCCGCCAAAAAAGGCTGTCAAAAACAGATCGATGGCGACACGAAAGCTGGACCAGTTGGCGAAAAATTCGCCCATGCCATTCAACGTGGTTCCCGCCAGATTTGCGCTCACCATGCCTGAAGCGAAAAAAAGATCGATCAGGAACACCGTCATCATGATGGCGGCAACGGGCACATATTTGGCCGAAACCTCGCCCTTCAAGAGCACGTTGGTGAGCATGGAGCCCAGGCCAATGCCGATGGTGAACGTGGCGATGAAGGCGTTGGCGACATTTTCATTGGCGAGCAACACATCCTTGGTGAACACCGGAAACTGCACCAGCAGCACGGTGCCCAGAAACCAGAACCAGGACGCGCCGATGACGGCCCAGAACACATCGCGGCGCTCGCTGGCATAGCCCAGCAGTTTTCCGGTTTGGCGAAACAGGTTCCAATCCATTTCAAGATCGGGGTTTGCAGCGGCGGCAGGAGGCATTTGAAAGGCGGCGTACCAGGCCGCAAGCGAAAATGCGACGAGCGCTGCGGACAATATGGACCTGCCAACCGGATCGATCACAAGGAATCCGCCAAACATGGTGCCGAGCAGAATGGTGACGAAAGTTCCCATTTCAATCATGCCGTTGCCGGCGATCACTTCATCCTGTTTCAGATATTGCGGCAGGATGCCGTATTTGATGGGGCCGAAGAAGGCGGCCAGCGAGCCCGCAAAGAAAAGCACCGTGAGATGGAGATAGGGATTGTCCAACCAGAGACTGGCGGCGCCAAATATCATAGCGGCAATTTCAACCAGCTTGATGCGGCGCGCGATCAGGGCCTTGTCGTATTTGTCGGCGAGCTGTCCGGCGATTGCAGAAAACAGGAAATAGGGCAGGATGAAAAGGGCGGTTGCGGCCTGGACAAAAAGTGTTGCATTCCAGCCCTGGTTAACTGCCAGATCAAAGGTGATGAGAATGGTGATGGCATTGCGCAGGCCATTGTCGTTGAAGGCGCCGATGGCTTGGGTGACGAAGAGCGGGAGAAACCGCTTGGTGCGAAGGAGGGAAAACTGGTTGTCACCACTCATGAATTAAACCCTATATCAAGACAGCATTCGTTTATCTTCTATACGCTAATTCAACCAGTGAACTTTTGTTTTGTCATTCCGGCGAAAGCCGGAATCTGTCTATCGCCAAACGGTTAATAGATTCCGGCTTGTGCCGGAATGGCGGCGTTTGAAGAATTGCCTCAGACATTGGCCATGGCGGGTGTCATTTCGATAAGCGTCGGGCCATCGGCTTGCAGGGCTGCCTTGATGGCGGCGGTGAGCGCCTTGAGGTTTGCGGGGCGCTCAGCGTTGATGGCGTAGGATTTCGCCAGCATCTGGAAATCCGGGTTCTTGAGCGTGACCGCGTTGGGCTGAATGCCCTTCATCACCATGTCATCCCTGATCTGGCCCAGCGCATTGTTGTTCCACAGGAGAATGATGAGCGGCAACTTGTGTTCGGCGGCGGTTCCCAATTCGTTGATGGTGAACTGAATGCCATAGTCGCCGATGAAGACGGCGACGGGGGTAGCCCCCACGCCAAACTTGGCGCCGATGCCCGCGGGTAGGCCGAAACCCAAGGTGCCGAAACCGACGGGATGCAACCAGGTGCGGGGTTTGTGAATGGGGAAAATAATATTTGCGGCGTAGGCGATCTGCGTCATGTCGGAAGCAAACACGGTTTCGTCGGGCAGCGCCTCCCTGACAGTTGCCAGAACCTTGCCCAGCATTTTGCGAAGCGCGTCGTCTTCGGTTTTTTCGACGGTGATCTTTGCGGGCTTGGTGGTTGATGACACGAGTGGCGCCATGGCTTCGAGCGTTTCCGACGCGTCGCCCAGAATTGCAATTTCAGCGGCGTGGGGGCGTGCGAGGCTTGCCGGATCAATATCAATGCGAATGAGATTTTTCACGATGGAGATTTCGGAGAACCAGAAATCGGTTTCGCTGAGTTCGGTGCCGACGGCGAGAATTGCATCGGACTGAAGCAGCAGTTTCTGGATTTGCGGATCGCCGAGACAATAACCCATGCAGAGGGGATGATCGGCGCGAACGGAGCCTTTGCCGGCAGTTGTGGTGAGAATCGGGCAGCCGAGTTTTTCGGCGATTTGAAGTGCGACACCACCTGCAGCCAGCGCCCCGCCCCCTAAAATCATCATGGGATTTTTTGCGCTGCTAAGTTTCCTGGCGGCTGCAGCGATTTGGGATTTTGGCGGCGAGGGCTTTGCAGGCAGCGCGCGCGCCGTCCACCCCTCGCCTGCGGGGACCTTGAGAAGATCGAGCGGGATTTCGAGATAGGCAGGGCGTGGGCGGGCGCTGGCAAAATTTGCAAAGGCACGTGCGATGCAATCTTGCACATCTTTTGGCGTGTAAGCGCGCATGGCGAGGCTGGTAACGGTTGCGGCGGCTCCGCGCTGATCGAGCATTTCATGGAGGCGGCCGCGGCCCTGGGCAGCATCGCCAATATCGAGGGCTGAAGAAATCACCAGCACATTGCTGGAGTCTGACCAGGCTTGGCCAAGCGGCGTCAGAATATTCAGAAGGCCTGGCCCGGTGATGGTGAAACATACGCCGGGTTTGCCGGTAGCGCGCGCATAGCCATCGGCCATGAAGCCAGCGCCCTGTTCGTGGCGGACCAGCACATGCCTGATTTTGGAGCGCGGCAGGGCCCGGTACATTTCGACGTTATGGACACCGGGGATGCCGAAGATCGTATCCACACCATAGGCTTCAAGCAGGCCCACGAGGGCTTCGCCGGTTGAAAGTTCTGCGCGGGTTGACATGGGGTCAGGCTGCCTTGGTTTTGGAGGTTGGATCATTTACCGCATGGCAGGCCACCAGGCTCTGCTCATGGGCGACAAGATTTGGGTTTTCGCGGCCACATCTTTCAAAGGCAATGGGGCAGCGGGGATGGAAGGTGCAGCCGGTTGGCGGATTAAGCGGTGATGGCAACTCGCCTTTCAACACGATGCGTTCGCGCTTGCGGGTTGGGTCGGGGGTAGGCGTGGCCGAAAGCAGTGCCTTGGTATAGGGGTGCTGGGGATTTTTGAAAATATTATCGCGCGCACCCTGTTCGACAACGCGGCCCAGATACATGACCATCACCTCGTCGGCGATGTGCTTTACCACCGAAAGGTCATGGCTGATGAAGAGATAGGCCAGGTTATGTTGCTGCTGCAACTCGGCCAGCAGGTTGAGGACCTGGGCCTGAATGGAAATATCCAGGGCTGACACGGGTTCATCAAGCACCAGTATTTCGGGATCGAGCATGAGGGCGCGGGCGATGGCGATGCGTTGGCGCTGGCCGCCGGAAAACATGTGGGGGTAGCGATCATAGTGCTCGGGCCGCAAGCCCACACGGCTCATCATGGCGCGGGCTTTTTCCTGGCACTCGGATTTCGGCTGGCTGGTGTTGACCAGCAGGGGTTCTTCGAGAATGGACCCCACCTTCTGGCGCGGGTTCAGCGAACCATAGGGATTTTGGAAAACGATTTGCACTTTGGGGCGAAGGGCGCGAAGGGTTTGGGGAGTGGCGCCAACAATTTCGCTCCCTGCGATATTGAGAGTGCCGGAGGTTGGCAGTTCAATCATGGTGACGAGGCGGGCAAGCGTTGATTTGCCACAGCCGGACTCACCCACCACCGCCAAGGTCTTGCCGCGTTCAAGGGTGAAGCTGGCGCCATCGACGGCTTTCAGGATCGCAGTCTCGCGGAAGGCGCCGCGCGATACAGCGTAGTAGCGGGTGAGGTTTTGGGCGGTGAGAACCCGGCTCATGCGACGGCCTTTCCGAGGGGATAATGGCAGAGGGCGCCTTGATTGAGCGTGGGCTCAACTTTTTGGCAAAGCTCGGTTGCGTAGGCGCAGCGAGGTGCAAAGAGGCAGCCAGCGGGCCTGTCAAATTGACCGGGCACGACGCCTGGAATGCTGGGCAACAGTTTTTCCCTGGCGCGTTCGGGCAAGGCTGCAAGGAGGGCTGCCGTATAGGGGTGACGCGGATTGGCGAAGAGATTTGCCACGGGCTGCTCTTCAACTTTTTGTCCGGCGTATTGCACGCTGACACGTTCGGCAGTTTCGGCGACGACGCCCATGGAATGCGTGATGAGCACCAGACCCATGCCGGTTTCTTTTTGCAGGCGCACGAGAAGTTCCAGAATTTGCGCCTGGATGGTGACATCAAGGGCGGTGGTGGGTTCATCGGCGATGAGCAATTTGGGCCTGCAGGAAAGCGCCATGGCGATCATCACGCGCTGGCTCATGCCGCCCGACAATTGGTGGGGAAACGACGAGAGCCTTGTTTCGGGAGCTGGAATGCCAACCTGTTCGAGCAGTTCAATGGCGCGGTTTTTGCGTTGGGACTTGTCCATCTCAATGTGTGTGTTGATGGCTTCCATCAACTGGAAACCCACGGTGAAGCAGGGGTTGAGGCTGGACATGGGTTCCTGAAAAATCATTGCCATGTCCTTGCCGGTGATCTTGCGGCGGTCGGCGGCTGTGATGTTCAGAAGATCGCGGCGATCAAATGTCATGCGATCGGCGGTTACTTTTGCGGTCCACGGAAGCAGCCCCATGACGGCCAGCATGGAAACGGATTTTCCCGAGCCTGACTCGCCGACGATGGCCAGAACTTCGCGGGTGTCAACGGCCATCGACACCTTGTCCACGGCGCGGAACGCACCGCTGCGGGTCTTGAATTCAACGGTCAGGTTTTCAATTTCGAGAAGCGCCATGGGGTTTACTTAAATTTCATGTTAAGGGTGTTGAACTTGCAATTTGTGGTGGTCTTCCTATATGATCCTCAAAGAAGGTAATTGAACATGGCTAGACCCAAACCGCAATCTACTGGTTTCCAGAAACCGGGCTCAGGACCTCTCCCGGGCTATTGAGTGTTGCGACCTGGTGTGGAAGTCCCAGCGAGCTCCGCAGGGCGTTTCGCGCCTGTTCTCCCGTGACAAGCGCTGTCTTGATCTGCCAGACGTAGTCGCGGTAAATTCTGGCCTTGCGGTCCTGCTCGATTTCCTGATAGCGGCTTGACCGCAGATCTTCCACCAGCTCGCGCAATTTGTATTCCTGCTTGTAATAGGCCACCACGTCATCGATGGTTTCGGTTGGAAGAATGTGGATGTCGGCGAGCATGGCTTCAAAAACAATTTCAGTGGCATAGCGCGGCACGAAAGGCGTGAAATTTGTGCGGCCGGCTTTCTGCATGATCCTGCCAACCATCTGATCCGTGTGCTGATCAAGGTCAATTTCATCGAAGCGCGTCAGATTGCTTTCGATTTCGGCCAGCAAGGCGGTTTGAACATCAACGATTTTCTCGATGCGCCGCTTGTCATCAAGCCGCTGCTGGCTCCAGTGGGTGGCGAACCAGCCGAGTGCTGTAACGGCCGCTGAAACGATGGCCGCGAGGATTGCCGTGTCGAGCAGGCTCAGCATGGCCTAGCTTTTTCTCAGGCGGGGATCGAGGGCGTCTCTCAGGCCGTCGCCCATGAGGTTGATGGCAAGCACAGTGATCAGGATCGCCATGCCGGGGAGCGCCATGACCCAGGGGTGGGACGTGATCAAGTCTTTTGAATCAGCCAGCATGGAGCCCCATTCGGGCATCGGTGGCTGGGCGCCAAGGCCCAGAAAGCCCAGGCCTGCGGCTTCGAGGATGGCATCGGAAATTCCCAGGGCCGCCTGCACAATGAGGGGCGCCATGCAATTTGGCAGAACGGTTTTGAGCATCAGTCGCCAGGGGCCAACGCCTGCAACCTTTGCTGCGACCACATAATCCTTGCTGAGCTCGCTCAGGGCGCTGGCCCGCACCAGACGCACGTAGCGGGGAAGATAAACGATGGTGACGGCGATGATCGTGTTGGTGAGGTTTGGCCCGATCACTGCGATGATAAGAATGGCGAGCACGAGGCTGGGGATCGCCATGATCAGATCCATGATGCGGATGATGATGACATCAACGATGCCGCCCCAGAAGGCGGCAAGCAGGCCGAGCGACACACCGACAACGGCGGATACGAGCATCACGGCGAGGCCGATGAACAGGGATATGCGCGAGCCATAGAGAATGCGGGAGAGCATGTCGCGGCCCAGCGGATCGGTTCCCAGGGGATGGGCCCAGTTGCCGCCCTCGGCCCAGATGGGCGGCAGCTTGGTGAAGTCGCGATATTGCTCGAGCGGGTTATAGGGGCTGAGAAAATTTGCGAAGACCGCGATGAAGACGACGCAGCAGACGATTGTGAGGCCCAAAACCGCGCCGCGGTTTTCCCGGAAAGCCAGCCAGAACGCGAGCAATTGGCCCGGGGGTTTCTGTGTGAGAGTTTCAACGGCCATGGCGTATCCGCGGGTTGATGAGGCCATAGAGAAGATCGATCAGCAAATTGAGAACAATGACCATGCTGGCGATGAGCATGATGCCACCTTGCAGGGCTGGGTAATCGCGCCTGCCAATGGATTCAATCAGCCATTTGCCAACGCCCGGCCAGGAAAAAATTGTTTCCGTGAGAACCGCACCTGCCAGAAGTGTGCCGGTTTGCAAGCCAATGACGGTGACCACCGGAATGAGCGCATTGCGCAGCGCGTGAAAGCCCACAACGCGGAAGGCGGACAAGCCCTTGGCGCGGGCGGTTCGCACGTAATCTTCTTCGAGAACCTCCAGCATGGAAGACCTTGTCATGCGGGCGAAGACGGCAAGAGGTACTGTGCCCAAAACAATGGTGGGCAGGATGAGATGGCGCAGCGCATCGGTGAAGGCGCCCTTTTGGCCGGAGATGACGGAATCGATCAACATGAAACCGGTGACGGGCTGAATATAGAATTTCACCAGATCAATGCGGCCGGAGACGGGCGTGAGATGCAATGTGTTGGACATCACCAGGATGAGAATGAGGCCCCACCAGAAGATGGGCATGGAATAGCCGGTCAGCGCTGCTCCCATCAACGTTTGATCGTAGATGCCGCCGCGTTTGGCTGCGGCGATGACGCCAGCGGGGATGCCGAGCACAATAGCAAACAGCATGGCGCAGATTGTGAGTTCAAGAGTTGCGGGGAACAGCGTCAGAAATTCATGGGCAACGGGGGATTTTGAAATGATCGACGTGCCGAAATCGCCATGCAGCAGGCCCCAGACATAGTCCAGAAACTGTTTCCAGATGGGCTGGTCCAATCCCATTTCGTGGCGGAGCTCGGTGAGGCGTTCAGGGGAAATGCCGCGCTCGCCACGGCGCACTTCGATGGGATCACCGGGCACAAGCCTTATCATCGTGAAAGTCACGAACATGAGGGCAATAAACGTGGGGATGGTGAGGGCCGCACGCTTTAGGAGAAATCGGAACATCAGGACTCCGGGAAATGGTGAGGGAAGTGAAACAACACGGGGCTGCACACTTCACTCATCACTATTTGCCTGCCCTCGCTCTCCATCACCGGCCTTGAGCCGGTGACCCAGTCTGGGTGGTCGGGTCAAGCCCGACCATGGAGAGTCTAGGCAGTTTTACGCGTTACTCAGCCACATCCACGTCCTGGAATTCGTGGGCGCCTAGCGGGCTTACCTTGTAGCCTGATACTTCCTTGCGGATGGGTTCGAACACGGTTGAGTGGGCAACCGTCATCCAAGGGGCTTCGGCTTTGAAGATGGCCTGCATTTCGCCATAGATCTTGGTGCGGGCTGCCTGATCGGTGATCTTGCGGGCCTCCAGGAGCTTGGCGTTGAAGTCGGCGTTGCACCACTTGGCTATGTTCTGGCCAGCGGGCGTTCCATCAGCACCGCAGGACAGCAGGAACAGGAAATTATCCGGATCGCCGTTGTCGCCGGTCCAGCCGAGAAGTCCCATCTGGTGTTCGCCAGCCTGCAGCCGCTTCCTATATTCACCCCACTCGTAGGACACGAGCTTGGCGTTGATGCCTACCTTGGCCAAATCGGCCTGCATCATTTCAGCCATGCGCTTGGCATTTGGATTGTAGGGGCGCTGCACCGGCATCCACCACAGGTCGGTATCAAGCGAGGTGACGCCAGCGGCGGCCAGCAATTCCTTGGCTTTCTCTGGATTATACTCGTAGTCCTTGGTCGATTCATCATAGGACCAGATGGTGGGTGGCAAGGGGTTCCGGGCGGGTTGGCCGGCATCCTGATAGATTTCCTTGATGATGGCCGCTTTGTCGATGGCCATGTTGATGGCTTGCCGCACTTCCTTTTTGTCAAATGGAGGTTTCAGCGCGTTCATCGAGAGATAGCCGATGTTGAGGCCAGCCTGCTGGATCAACTGCACGTCAGGATTCTTGGCCATGTCGGCCAGGTCTGCCGGATTTGGCGCAATCATGACCTGGCATTCATTGGCCTTGAGCTTGGCGTAGCGGGCCGTGGCATCTGGCGTGATGGCATAGATCAGGTCGTCAATTTTTGGCTTGCCAGCCCAGCCTTCGGCGAATGCCTTGAAGCGAATGACGGCATCCTTCTGATAATCAACGAACTGGAACGAACCGGTGCCCACGGGAATTTGGTCGAACTGTTCCGGGGTTCCCTTGTCCAGCAGATATTTCGCGTATTCAGCCGAGTGAATGGTGGCAAAATCCATAGCGAGGTTTGCCATGATGGGGGCGTTTGGTTCCTTCAGCGTCATGACAACCGTCAGATCATCAGCGCCTTTTTCGATGGAGGCCAGAAGATCAGGCATGCCCATGTCGTTGAAATAGTCATAGGAACCGGCCGAGACTTTGGCGTAGGGATGGTCGGCCTTCAATTGGCGCTCAAACGACCAAATCACGTCTTCGGCGTTGAGATCGCGGGTGGGGGTGAAGCCATTGACGCCCGAATGCACCTTGATGCCGGCGCGGAGCTTGAAGGTGATGACTTTGCCATCGTCTGAAATTGCATAGCTTTCGGCCAAGGCGGGCACCACGGTTGTTGTGCCGGGGGTGAATTGGACGAGCTTGTTGTAAACGGGCCGTGCCGCATCAAGGCTGGTGCCTGTGGTGTTGATGGCGGGGGTGAAATTTTCCGGCGAGCCTTCCGAGCAATAGACAAGTGATTTGGCATTGGCTGCCCCCACTGCGAGCATGGTGCTCATCAGCAGGCTCAAACCCAATAATTTAGTGGATTTCATGATGTTCTCCCTTAGTTTTTTAACGCCCAGAGAGGGCGATGCGGCAATTAAGCACGTTTTTTCCGAATGATCAAAATTGTGTTTTATGTTAGGGGCGGATGGGAATGGAGTGCTTCAATGATCAAGTTGCCAAGTGATGTGATTTCAGATTTTACCCGTGATGGCGCTGTGGCGCTGAGGGGATTCTTTGCCGATTGGGTTGATGTGTTGCAGAAAGGCATTGCGCGCAACATGGCAGAACCCAGTGCGGATGTGAAAATCTATCAGGGGAAAGATGGCGGCGGACGGTTCTTTGGCGACTACTGCAATTGGGAGCGCATTGCGGAATATCGCGAGTTTATTTTCAATTCGCCAGCAGCGGAAATTGGGCGTCAATTGATGGGCAGCAAAACCGTTCGGCTATTTCATGAGCATGTGCTGGTGAAGGAAGCGGGTGCAGGCGTTGCAACACCATGGCATCAGGATCAGCCTTACTACTGCGTGGATGGCAATCACACGGTGTCCTTATGGATTCCGCTTGATCATGTGCCGCGCGACCGGACGTTGGAATTTGTGGGAGGTTCCCACGCGTGGGGGAAATATTACCGGCCCGAGCGCTTTGACAAAACGCCGCTCAACGAAAATGACGGGCTGGAGGCGGTGCCGGACATCAACGGCAACAGGGACACGTTCAATGTGATCGGCTGGGAACTGGAACCGGGTGACGCGGTGGCGTTCAATTACAAAACCCTGCACGGGGCGCCGGCGAATAACTCCGCCACCGAACAGAGGCGCGCCTTTTCATTGCGGCTGCTGGGCGATGATGTAAGGTTTGCAAGGCGGGAAGGGGTGAAGACTTCGCCGCCGTTTCGCAGTGTGAAGCTGGCGCATGGGGCGGTGATGGACGCGCCGGAGTTTCCGGTTTTGGTGGGGTGAATACGATCTCAGCTCAACATATGAAACACCTCTAATTCTTCCTTCTCCCGCAAGGGGAGAAGGAAGAATCATCAGAAGCGATTGGGGGAGATGTCTCTCACTAGAAGACCTGCGTCGATCACGTCTTGCGGGAGTTTTTCGTTTAGCACCATGGCGGCGGCGGTGCGGGACAACGCGGGGGCGGATTGGATGCCGTAGCCGCCTTGGCCCGCGAGCCAAAAGAAACCTTCTGTGCACGGATCATATCCGATCACTGGCGAGCCATCGGTGGTGAAGGTTCGGAGGCCGCCCCAGCTGTGGTCCAGTCTTGTGACTTCTAGTGTTGTTGCATTCATCAGGCGTTCGATGCCTTCGGCTATGGCCATGTCGTCGGCGTAGGCATCGTGGGGGTCAACAGGGGTTGCGTCTGCTGATGAGACGATCATTTTGCCGCTTTGGGGTTTGGCGTACCAGCTTTCGGCCATGTCCACGGCGAGCGGGAAATCGGCGACGCCCGGGATGCCATCAACGGGGATTACGCCGATTGAGCGGCGTTTGGGTTGGAGGCCCACAGGTTTCACGCCTGCCATCTGGGCAACGACATCACCCCAGGCCCCTGCCGCATTGACGATGATTGTGCTTTCGAACACGCCGTGCTGCGTTGCGATCTGCCACGTGTTGTTGCGACGATCGATTGAATCAGCGGCAGCGCTGGTGGCCAGTTGGCCGCCACGGGATTTGAACAGCTTGAGATAGCCACGGTGCAACAGGTCAACATCGAGGTCACCGGTATGGGCGTCGAGGAAGCAGCGCTTGGCATAGCCCGGGCGGAGGATGGGATAGGCTTTGCGGGCGGCGGCTTCCGATATTTCCTCGAGGCCTGAGCTCAATTGCAGGATTTTTCCGGTGAAGGCCTGTTGGCCTTCGGCCTCCAAAAACAGGGATGAACGCGGCACCAACAGGGGGCCGTCGGCGAAGCCTGTCGGCGGGCCATAGAAAAAATCCTTGCTGGCGCGGGTAAAGGCCAGCATGGCCGGCGGGCCGTAATTGGGTTCATAGGTTGCCGCCGATCTTCCGGTGGTGTGATAGCCGGGGCGATCTTCCATTTCGAGAATGAGCACGCTTCTGGTTGCAGCGAGGTGGGCTGCAATGGAGGCTCCCGCGATGCCTGCTCCTATAACGATGATATCAAATTTTGTGTTCATGGATGCAGGAGATAGCGGCAGTCGACAAATCTATCTAGCGGAAAACATCGGTGCTGAGATAGCGCAGGCCGGAGTCAACGATGAGGGTGGCAACCGTGGCACTGGGCCCAAGACGCTCAGCTATTCTCAGGCTCGCGACGATATTGGCGCCGGTGGATGTGCCAGCAAAAATCGCCTCTTCCCTCGCCAGGCGCCTTGCCATGGCCTTGGCATCGTCGGTTGAGACGGTGAGGATTTCGGTGACTTCGTCGCGACGCCATAGCGGCGGGATGAAACCCAAGCCGATGCCCTCGATCTTGTGGGAGCCCGGTGGCTTTCCCGACAGCACGGCTGATTCATCGGGTTCAATGGCAAATACCAAGAGGTCGGGTTTCTCCCGTTTGAGCGCCCGGCTCATGCCGTGCAGCGAGTGCGCCGTGCTGACTGTGTGCACGAGTGCATCAACCCGGCCTTTGGTCTGCCGCCAGATTTCTTCACCAAGACCTGTATAGCCATCAGCGCCATCTTCATTGTTGAGTTGATCGGCCAACCAGTGGTTTGGCCGCCGGCTGATTTCCTCAGCCTTGGCAATCATGGCCTGGATCAGTTCTTTGGTGATCTTCTTGTTGTCGCTTGGGATGTCGGTGATCTCGGCCCCGAAGGCCCGCATGGTCATGCGTTTTTCCTCACTGAAGGCATCGGAGAACGCGAAGTGGGTCTTGTAGCCCAGCGCAGTTGCAACGAGGGCCAGTGAAATGCCAGTAGTGCCTGCGGTATATTCAACCACTGTGCCGCCTGTGTGCAGCAATCCCTTGGCGGCGGCGCGCTGGATGAGGTTGCGCGCCAGCCTGTCCTTCATGCTGCCGGTGGGATTGGCGGACTCGAGTTTGGCCACAATGCGGGCGTGGCCTTTCGGCACAATGTTGCGCAGATTCACCAGCGGCGTATTGCCGATGGCATCAAGGATGTGATGCTGGCCGGGCAAGGGCATCAAGGGGGCGGCGGTTTCAGGACATGGAGGGATACATAGGGAATATCGCCCACCACCCAGCTGTCATGGGGTGTGGTTGTAATGTGAAAGACGGTGCCGGGAAGGAGATCAAGATATTCACCGGTTTCATACTGGATGGCGCCATGGCCTGCGAGCACAGTTCCGGTGTGAGGCGCATGACAAAGCTTGGCGCCTGCAAGGCTTGCATTGTGCAGCGACCATTTCCATCCCGGCTGATAGGTGGCCCGGCCCATGGTGACGCCCGCAATGTGAATGATTTCAAACCGCCCAAACGGAAATTCGCGCAACTCATCGGGCTTTTCGAAGGCTTTGAGTAAAGATTCAGGCATGTGCCCAGTTCCCCTCCATAGACCAACTCGCGGGCCTGTTCACACGCTAACATGCTTCAGGACTACCAACAAGACTTGGAACCAACTTGAAGACAGCGTAGCTAAGGTGTCGAAAACTTTTTATATTGGGCCGCAGTGGCCCAGGTGTTGCGCAATATCTTCGCCAAAACATGTAGCATGGAGCTTTGTCGTGTCTGATTTCAACCAACCGGTCTCCGGTCTTGTGACCCCGCGTTTTGGCGGCATTGCGACGTTCATGCGGTTGCCGCATGTTTTGCTCGATGATGCCAAGGGCATAGATATAGGTCTTGTGGGCATTCCCTGGGATGGGGGCACGACCAACAGGCCGGGGCCGCGGCATGCTCCGCGTCAAATGCGCGATGCATCCTCCATGGTGCGGCGCATGCACCAGACGTCGCATATCGTTCCCTATGACCTGGCGAACATTGCTGATCTGGGGGACTGTCCGGTGAACCCGGCCAATGTTGATGATGCGTTGGCGCGCGTTGAGGGTTACTTCAAGAAGCTGGTGGCGAAGGGCATCAGGCCTTTGGCGGCGGGTGGCGATCATGTGTGTTCATTGCCGATTTTGCGGGCGGTGGGACAGAAGAAGCCTGTCGGCATGGTGCATTTTGATGCGCACACGGATTTGTATGACAGCTATTTCGGCGGCTTCAAATATACCCATGGCACGCCCTTCAAGCGGGCGATTGAGGAAGGCGTGCTGGATCCAAAGCGCACCATACAGATTGGTCTTCGCGGCTCCATGTATGATCTTGAAGATTTTGAGTATGGCGAACAGATGGGGGTCCGCCTCATGCGCATTGAGGAAGCCATGGACTTGGGGCCTGCAAAAGTCATGGAAATTGCGCGGGGTGTGGTGGGTGATCAGGAAACCTACGTGAGCTTTGATATCGACATGCTCGATCCGGTCTATGCGCCGGGCACCGGCACACCGGAGATTGGCGGCTTTACGACATTCCAGGCGCAGCAAATGTTGCGGGGGTTGCGGGGGCTCAATATCGCGGGCGCCGATGTGGTGGAAGTTTCACCGCCCTTTGATCCTTCTGGCATGACGGCCTATGCGGGCGTTACTATGATGTTTGAAATCATGTGCACAATGGCGGAAAACATTGCCGTTCGACGCAAGGCCTGAGGGCCGTTTGAAATATCTCATGGGCTGGCAGCGGATCGGCGCTGCCTTTCTGGCTGGCCTTGCTGCGGCACTGGCTTTGCCGCCGTTTGATCTTTGGCCAGCGCTGTTTCTGGCATTTCCTGTCGTTCTCATGGTGCTCGAAAATATTGAGCGGCGGGCCTGGCGCACGGCTTTTCTGACGGGATGGGGATTTGGCTTTGGCTATTTCCTGTTGGCATTCCACTGGATTGGTTTTGCATTTTTTGTAAACGCCAATGAATATTTATGGATGATGCCGTTTGCGGTTGGCGGGCTTGCGGCTTCCATGGCGATCTACTGGGGGCTGGCGTTCGTGGCTGTCAACCAGACGGGATTCAGGCGCCTGGGTTTAGTTTTGTTGCTCAGCGTTACACTAACAGTTGCTGAGATATTGCGGGGTGTTCTATTCACCGGGTTTCCTTGGGCGCAGCCCGGCCTCGCAAGCGATGGAATGGGCGCTGTGGCGCAAACGGCTTCGCTTTGGGGGATGCAGGGACTGACGTTTTTGTTTCTTTTATGGGCAGGTGTTTGGCCGCTGTTGCTGGAGCGTTCGCATCGCCTCGTATCTGTGCTCATCATGGCGACTTTGCCGCTGAGTTGGGCCTGGGGAAGTTACCGACTGCACAGTGTTGCTGTGGCGAATGTTGCGGATGTGAACATCAGGATTGTGCAGCCCAATATTCCCCAGGAAGACAAGTGGCGGGGCGACAACATGGACGCGATTTTCCAGAAGTTGCTGGACGTGTCGGGGCAACCCACACAAGACGGCAAGCCCATTACGCATATTGTATGGCCGGAATCAGCGGCGCCGTTCCTGATTGATGAAAGCATCCCGTCGCTGGCGCGGGTTGCCGACATGCTGACAGGCGGCAAAACCTTGATGACCGGCACCTTGCGGCGTGAAGTCGCTGAGGGCAGCGAGGAAAAGATATTCAACAGTGTACTGACGTTTGATGATGCGGGAAATGTGGTTGCCAGTTATGACAAGTGGCTGCTGGTTCCGGGTGGGGAATTTTTGCCGTTTGAATGGTTGCTGCAGCCATTGGGTTTTCGAAAAGTTGTGACGCTGCCCGGGAGTTTTGAAGCGGGGCAGGGGCCTGGCACTTTTGTCATTCCGAAAGCGCCGCTGGTCAGTTTTTCGATTTGCTATGAGGTGATTTTTCCCGACAGCGTGGTTGATCCGGAGAACAGGCCCCAATGGCTGGTGAATGTCACCAATGACGGCTGGTTTGGAAATTCAACCGGACCCTATCAACACTTTGCGCAGGCGAGACTTCGCACGATCGAGCAGGGGCTGCCGATGGTGAGGTCTGCGAATACGGGAATTTCGGCGATGATTGATCCCTTGGGGCGGGTGCTTGCCCAGTTGCCAGTGGGGCGGTTGGGGGTGCTGGACCGGGCGTTGCCGCAAGGGCTGGAGTCTACGATTTTTTCGCGATTTGGCGGGGCAGCTATTTTTGTGCTGCTGATAGTCGGTGCAATATTAGCAATTGTATCTGCTCGCAATCCTAGGTAGAATGTTGGGAGAAAACAGTTTATTGTTCGCGTGTATGTGATTCGAACCAGACTGGGGGCGACGGTCTGAGGTAAAATGACAAGACGAGATCCGAACTATATTGACGTGCATGTTGGCTCACGCATCAGAATGCGGCGGCAGCTTGTAAGCATGAGCCAGGAAAAGCTTGGTGAGCTGCTGGGGATAACTTTTCAACAAGTTCAGAAGTATGAGAAGGGCTCCAATCGCATCAGCGCCAGCCGGTTGTTTTATACAGCGAAGATACTCGGCGTTCCGGTGCAGGCCTTTTTTGAAGATTTGCCGGGGCCGGAAGGCGCTATGGGTTCTAGCGAGCCGGCGGAAGACAACAGCGTAATGTCTTCCATGATGAATGCGGAAGGCATTCAACTGGCCAAGGCCTTTCGTGATGCTGACAATCCCACCAAGCGCAAGCTGATTGCAACTATGGCGCGAGCCATTGTGGATATGAAGGACTGAGCGCCAGCCTTGCGTGGCTGGCGGCGCCTTAAGTTTTTTTCAACTTATTTTGCTTTTCTTGCCAGCCAATCGGTCATGAAGGCAATCTCGGTCTCCTGTGCAGTGACAATATCGTTGGCCAATTTAAGGACTTCGGGATCTTTAGCGTATGGAAGGGCGACTTTTGCCATGTCGATGGCGCCCTGATGATGCGGGATCATGCCCTTGACGAAATCAACATCGGCGTCGCCGGTGGGCGGCAGCATCATGTTTTTCATCAATGTGGCCATGGCTTCGCCGTTGGCTTTGCTTGATTCAGGCACAGCGGCAAGCGTTGACTGGTCGGTTTTGCCGAGCCAGCCCTGCATGAAGGCAATCTCGCCCTCCTGGGCCTTGACCACGTTTTCAGCCAGGGTTCTAATTTCGGCGTCCTTGCCGTATTGCAAGACAATTTTTGCCATGTCGATGGCGCCCTGATGATGCGGGATCATGCCTTGCATGAAATCAAGGTCTGGCTTGCCGGTGAGCGGCACCATCATGCCTGCCATCATGCCAGTCATGGCCTTGCCATAGGCATTGGCGGATTCTGACGTGGAGGCTGAAGTGCCCATGCCCGGCATGGAATGGGTTCCGCCCGTGGGGAGCTGCGAGTAGGCGAGAAAGCCAAAGACCGCGACGCCCAGGACAGCGGCAATGACTTTTGAACTGGTTTTCATGTTTTCTTCCTTTTCGTTATGGGGGTGCTTCGAATGGCGGCGTGGCGTTAACGGGCGCTGCGGCCGAGAACATCGATGATTTCCGTTATCTTCTTGCGCTGGTCTTTTTTGTCGCCACTTGCGATGGCGTGCTCAACACAGTGGCTCACGTGGTCACGCAGGATTTCTTCTTCAGCACGGCGCAGAGCTGCCCGCACGGCGGAAACCTGAGTTACAATATCAATGCAGTAACGGTCTTCCTCAACCATGCGGCAGAGGCCCCGGACTTGCCCCTCGATGCGGTTGAGCCGTTTCAGTACCGCGGATTTTGCTTCTTTGTGCATGGTTGACATATACCCATGCGGGGTATATTTGTCAAGTGATGATATACCCTGCAGGAGTATTGTAAAAAGGAGGCGTCCATGACCATCCAAAGCCCTGTTGCTGCTGTAACTGACCCGGTTTGCGGCATGACGGTTGATCCCGCTAAAACTGCGCACAAGGCTGGCTATATGGGCCAGACCTATTATTTCTGCTCCGCTGGCTGCAAGGCCAAATTCCAAGCCACACCCACAGCTTGTCTTGATGCGGCTGCAAAGGTTGAACAGCCCGCGGCGGCAGGTGTTATCTATACCTGCCCCATGCATCCGGAGATCAGGCAGCAGGGACCGGGCTCCTGTCCGATTTGCGGCATGGCGCTTGAGCCCCTGACGGTGGCTATCGAGAGCGGATCCGGCCCTGAACTTGCCGACATGACGCGGCGCTTCTGGATTGGACTTGTGCTGACTGTGCCCGTGGTTGTCTTGGAAATGGGCGGGCATCTGACGGGTCTGACCATGCTGCTTGGGCAGCAGCTGTCAAACTGGATGCAGCTGGTTCTTGCCACGCCGGTTGTGCTGTGGGCGGGCTGGCCGTTTTTTGTGCGGGGCTGGCAATCACTGCTCACGCGCAATCTCAACATGTTCACCCTGATTGCCATGGGAACGGGGGTTGCCTGGATCTATAGCGTCGTGGCGACCATGGCTCCCCAAACATTTCCCATGGCATTCCACCAGATGGGGGGATCGGTTGCGGTCTATTTTGAAGCTGCCGCGGTGATCACGGTTCTGGTTCTGTTGGGACAGGTGCTTGAACTGCGGGCGCGCGAGCAAACCTCGGGCGCCATCAAGGCACTGCTTGGCCTTGCGCCGAAAACCGCGCGCCGGATCGATTTGAAGGGCAACGATGAAGAAGTGGCGCTGGAGCTCATTGGCATTGGGGATTCCTTGCGCGTGCGGCCGGGGGAAAAAGTGCCAGTTGATGGGGAGATCATCGAAGGCCATTCATCGCTGGATGAATCCATGGTGACGGGTGAGTCAATGCCGGTCAGCAAGGATGTGGGCCACAAGGTTATCGGGGGAACGCTGAACGCCAGCGGCAGCTTTATCATGCGGGCTGAAAAAATTGGCAGCGAAACCATGTTGGCGCGCATTGTCCAGATGGTTGCCAACGCCCAGCGCAGCCGCGCCCCCATCCAGCGATTGGCAGACACGGTTTCGGGCTGGTTTGTTCCGGCCGTTATCGCCATTGCCGCACTGGCCTTTGCCGCATGGTCTCTATGGGGACCGGAACCCCGCTCTGCTTTTGGCCTGGTGGCTGCCGTGGCGGTTCTCATCATCGCGTGCCCTTGCGCCCTGGGGCTGGCCACCCCCATGTCAATCATGGTTGGGGTGGGCCGCGGCGCGCAAGCGGGCGTTCTCATCCGGGATGCGGAAGCGCTGGAGCGCATGGAAAAAATTGACACCATCGTGGTCGACAAGACAGGCACCCTGACGGAAGGCAAACCCTCAGTTACGTCAATCATTACCGTGAAAGGCTGGGATGAAGACAGCCTGTTGCAACTAGCGGCCTCAGTTGAGCAGGCCAGTGAACATCCCCTGGCGGCGGCGATTGTCAAGGCAGCCAAGGAGCGCAAATTGGAATTGTCAAAAGTCGAGAATTTCAACTCCCCATCTGGCAAGGGAGCGACTGGCACGGTGGGCCGCAGCCATTTAACAATCGGCAATGCCAAATTCCTGGCTGAACAAAAAATTGCGACTGAAAAACTGGATTCACAGGCCGACGCGATGCGTGGCAACGGAGCCACTGCGATATTCGTGGCTATCAACGGCAAGCTTGCCGGGGCGATTGGCATTGCTGATGATATCAAGGCTTCGACGCCACGGGCGCTGGCGGCGCTGCGCGATGCCGGCATCCGGATTGTGATGCTGACAGGCGACAACCGCAGAACGGCGGAAGCCGTTGCCAAGCGCCTTGGCATTGCCGAAGTGGAGGCTGACGTTTTGCCTGACAAGAAGGCAGACGTGGTTACAAAACTGAAAGCCCAGGGCCGCGTTGTGGCAATGGCTGGCGACGGAGTGAATGATGCGCCGGCGCTGGCTGCGGCAGATGTGGGAATTGCGATGGGCACGGGAACTGATGTTGCAATGGAGAGTTCTGGCATAACACTGTTGAAAGGCGACCTGATGGGGATCGTGCGGGCGCGGCATTTGTCCCAGGCGACGATGGGCAATATCCGGCAAAACCTGTTCTTCGCTTTTATCTATAATGTGGCCGGCGTTCCCATTGCGGCTGGCGCTCTCTATCCCGTCTTTGGCATTCTGCTGTCACCCATGATTGCGGCAGCTGCCATGGCGCTGAGTTCGGTGAGTGTGATCGCAAACGCGCTCAGGCTGCGCCGTGCGGTGATTGGCGACAGCGCCGGCGCCGGACCTCCGCAAACAACGGAGCCACCGTAACACAATTAAACGCACTGTCATGTCTGGACGGCGCCCTTTTGGCAAGGGGGATTTTTGCTTTGATGATTTGAGATGTTTGGCGCGGGGTGCGGTCATGTCTTCGGCCTAAGATTGCGGCCTCGATGGCTGGCCGCTGGCCCTGATGTTGGTTCGCTGATCTTCAGTTCCTATCACCGTATCGCGCTTATAAATCGCCTGCCAGTGCACCGGAGTTTCTGTTGATAGCGCCACTTGCGCTTTGTCTCTCACATCATTGCTTTGTCACCTTGCGCCAAATTCGGATGGTTCAGTTTGGTCTTACGTCTTTTCAGTTTGCTGGTGCTGCGTGGGCTGGATCATAACAATCCTCTTTGACCATGATGGCCCAGGCGATGCGCGCCATTTTATTGGCCAGTGCCACTGCCACCAGCTTGAACGGTTTCCTAGCCAGAAGGTTTCTCGCCCAATCAGCAAGCGGGCTTTGCGTCTTGCCGCTCTTGATGCGGTACAAAGCGGCATGTGCCCCCACCACCAACAATCTTCGCAGATCGCGGTTGCCCATTTTTGATATCCTGCCAAGGCTGGCTTTGCCGCCGGTTGAATGCTGGCGCGGCACCAAACCAATCCATGCGGCAAACTCTCGGCCTCCAGCAAACTGTTTGGGGTCATTCACCGTGACCACCAGAAGTGTTGCGGTCAACGCGCCAATGCCTGGAACGGTTGCCACGTTCTGGCTTTGCTCGCTGGCTTTGTGTTGCTTGGCGATGGCCGTATTTAGCACCTTGATCTCGTCTTCTAAATTCCTGAGTGATGAGACCAGAGCTTTCAATGCTGACCGCATCATCTGCGGCAATCGCATCTGCTGATCATCCTGCAGCACCATTTCAACCAGCACCTTCACTTCATGAGCCCCTTGGGGAACCACAATGCCGATCTCACCAAAATGGCCTCGCAGCGCGTTGATCAAGGCGGTGCGTTGGCCCATCAGCAGATCGCGCGCCTTGAACAGCATCAATGAGGCCTGCTGCTCAACACTCTTCACACCCACAAAGCGCATCTCCGGATCGCGCAGGGCACGGGCGATGGCCTTGGCATCCTGTGCATCATTCTTCATGCGCGGCAGAAAGGCTTTCACCCGTTGGGCTGGAATGAGCCTTGCATCATGGCCAAGCTTGATCAGTTCCCTTGCCCAGTAATGCGCCGAGGCACAGGCCTCTAACCCCACGCGACACGGCTCCAACTTCTCGAAGAAGCTTAAAACCTGACCGCGCTTTAAATCCTTGGTCAAAACCGTGTTGCCCGCTTCGTCAAAGGCGTGCAGCGAAAAACTGTTCTTCGCCAGATCAAGGCCAACAGTGGCGATCTTGCTGTTTGTGAGGTTTGTGATACTCTGCGTCATGGTGGATGGCTCCTCTTTTGGGACTCAGTTAAACGGAACCATCTTGGCACATCAAATGCCGCTAGCGGGCGCCGTCCACCACATCACCGTAATTCCAGCCTCACCTACCGGCAACGCCTGGCAGATCATGACGTCACAGCCAGCATGTCCAGACCGGGCAACCCCTTCGACAATGCCAAGGCCGAGAGCTTCATGAAGACACTCAAGACCGAGGAACTCAACGCCCGCTCTTTCAAGACCATCGACGATGCACGCATCCGCATCGACGACTTCATTGCCAATATCTACAACGCTGAACGACTGCACTCTGCGCTCGGTTACCTATCCCCACTTGAGTTCGAAACCGCTTTCGCGCAAACCAACAACCGCTGAACCTGAACATGAAAACCACTGTAACCGAAATTATCGTGTCTCATTCAAGGGGTGCAGTCCACTGCATATATTTAATCTTCCTGCTTCGATGCCTCAAGATTCAGATTGCCGGAGGGTTCGGATTTTGAGAATGAGGGGCCATTCCGGGCAAAGCTATTGGCGGCAGAAATTCTTGAGGGCTTGGGTGATTGCCTTGAAGCCTGCCATGGCGGGAACGCTGACGTGCCTTGCCCGCATGTAGGAGTGGGCCAGCGCTGGCTCCTCGCGGATTGTCACAGGGATTCCGGATGCCCGTAATTTTTCGGCGAAAATCATTCCGTCGCTGAACAGCGGGTCGTGGGCGGCAACTGTTATGAAAGCTTGCGGCAAGCCAGCCAGATTATCCGCGCTATTGGGAACG
>JANNXN010000067.1:0-34861 GCA_031409595.1 Rhodobiaceae bacterium | reverse complement strand
CTCAGACAGCGAGGCCAGCGTCGCCCGCTCCACATCGTCCGGCGCACGGAAGGTCTTGGTCGGACGCACAAAATCATCGAAGTAGCGCACGGCATAACCGCATAGCTGATCGAGTTCAGGATGGGTCGCGGGGCTTATGCCCGCAATGTGGCGCGACAGGAAGCCCCACAGCACGGACTTATCGCTGGCGTTGGACGCGCTAACAATATTGAGCAGCATCGAGAATGGCACGGGCATATCCACCTTTGGCGGGTTGCCGTAGTGCATGTGCCAGACCGGATTGCCGAGGCGCTCCTTCCAGCTTTGGCCCTCATAAGCGGCGAGATACTGGTAATATTCATCAACCGCACGCGGGATCACATCGAAGTAAAGCTTCTTGGCTTCGCGCGGGCGGTTATACATGTAGAGTGAAAGTGAATCCGTATCGGCGTAGGTGAGCCACTCGTCAATCGTCAGGCCGTTGCCTTTGGATTTTGAAATCTTCTGGCCCTTGTCATCGAGGAACAATTCATAGACGTAGTGTTCCGGCGGCAGGCCACCGAGAATTTCGCAAATCTTGTCGTAGACGATTGCGTTGGTTTGGTGATCCTTGCCGAACATTTCGAAATCCACATCAAGGGCTGCCCAGCGCATGCCGAAATCCGGCTTCCATTGCAGCTTGACGTTTCCGCCGGTGACAGAGAGCGTCGTATCGCGGCCATTCTCATCGGCGAACGTGACCGTGCCATTCTTGGCATCGACATTTTTCATGGGCACATAAAGCACGCGACCTGTTGTGGGCGAGATGGGAAGGAAGGGGCTATAGGTTGCCTGGCGCTCATCGCCCAAGGTTGGCAGCATGACGGCCATGATGGCGTCAAAGCGCTCGGCGGCGCGCAGCAGCATGGCATCGAACTTGCCGGCCTTGTAGTAATCCGTGGCACTGGCGAACTCATAATCAAAGCCAAAGGTATCGAGAAAACGGCGCAGCATGGCGTTGTTGTGGTGGCCAAAGCTTTGGTAATCACCGTCAAAGGGATTGGGCACGGAGGTGAGCGGCTTGTGGAGATGAGGCTCGAGAAAGCCGCGGTCCGGCACGTTGTCGGGAATTTTGCGCATGCCGTCCATGTCATCGGAAAAGCACAGGAGCCTGGTTGGAATGTCCGACATGGTTTCGAATGCACGGCGCACCATGGTGGTGCGGGCCACTTCGCCAAAGGTGCCGATGTGGGGCAGGCCTGAGGGGCCATAACCGGTTTCGAAAAGAATTTCCGTCTTGGGTTTCCTGCTCTTCTTCACCCGGGCCAAAAGCTTGCGCGCCTCCTCAAAAGGCCAGGCGCGGCTTTCAAGGGCTGCGGTCAAAAGAGCGGGATCGGTCATCATTTATACTCAAAGTTGGCAGGAACCCCGCGTTGTTAGGGAACTCGCTGGAGTTCGTCAATGTTCGAGGGTCAACCGTCCTTCAGATAAGGCGGCCCGCAATCTTGGGGCGGCAAAATCGATGAAGGCTCTGATCTTCGGTGCCACACTGTGACGCTGTGCGTAGATGAGGTTTACCGGGACCGGTGGTGGCATCAGCTCATTGAGCACAGGAACAAGGCGTCCTTCACGAAGGGCCGCAGTCACCATATAGGACAAGGCAATGGTTATTCCCTTGCCACGCTCGGCTGCTTCGATGCAGGCATGCGCGTCATTAATCTCAAGCCGGACAGGAAGCGCGATGCGGGCAGGTTTTCCTGCCTTGAAATATCTCAACTCCCGATTTGGCATCAATGCGGTTTGACTTATCATCGCGTGTAATTTCAGATCATCTGGCGTTCTGGGCGAGCCGCGTTTGGAGAGATAGCTGGGGCTGGCGACAAGCATGCGGCGAACGTCACCCACATGTTTTGAAATCGATGATGAATCCGGCAAATTGGCGATACGAACGGCGAGGTCGAAGCCTTCATCGATGAGATCGACTACCCGATCAAACAGCAGCATTGAGACATTGATGCGGGGATTAGCATCGATGAAATCCAGGACAATGGGTTGCAGCATGGCGCGCCCAAAGGTCAGCGAGGCGGTGATCGTCAGGTTGCCGCTTGCGATCTTTGATTGGCCCGCCACTTCTTGCTCTGCAACTTCAAGGTCGGCAAGCAACCGGCGCGCATCCTCAATGAATTTTACGCCGGGTTCCGTGAGATGCAGACTTCGCGTCGTCCTTTCAAATAGGCGAACACCCAGGCGTGCCTCAAGCGAAGCAATGCTGCGCGTGACAGCCGGAGGCGAGCTGTGGAGAACTGTTGCGGCCCTGGCAAAGCCGCCATTGTCAGCCACAGCGACGAAGACGCGGAGTTCGTGAAAGCGATCCATTATTAATTCCATTTAATGGAATAATATGTTTCCTTCAATGGGTATTATTTTGTTTTTCAGAATTTGTTATCTCATTGCCATTCGAGGCGGCTTAATGCACCGCCGCCGTTCAAGCCGGTTTTAAAAAATGGAGACTAAAGATGTCGGACAAGCCACCGCTCCCCCCATTCACGATTGAGGCTGCAATCCAGAAGGTCCGCATGGCCGAGGATGCGTGGAACTCGCGCGACCCGCAGCGGGTCGCGTTGGCCTACACCGTTGACAGCCTGTGGCGGAACCGGACCGAGTTTCCCAGAGGCCGCACCGAAATTATCGCATTCCTGACGCGCAAATGGGCACGCGAGCAGGACTACCGATTGATCAAAGAGGTTTGGGGTTGTCGGGGAAATCGCATCGCGGTGCGCTTTGCTTACGAATGGCGCGATGAGAGTGGCCAATGGTTTCGGTCCTATGGCAACGAGAACTGGGAATTCGATGACGATGGTTTGATGCAACGCAGATTTGCCAGCATCAACGACATGGCCATCGGTGAAGACGAGCGCAAATATCATTGGCCGCTTGGTTCACGTCCGGCAGATCATCCGGGCCTTACTGAGCTTGGGCTTTAACATTCTGGAAGAGAGATTCCAACATGGGTCACAAATTTGCAGAGATCGCTTTCACAGCCAATGTAAAAAACGAACAGGAACGCAGCGGCAGTCGACGGGGTTACGCGCGCAAGGAATACGGCGACGATCATCATGACAAATTGGGAGCAAATGAGGCCGCTTTCATTGCCGAGCGTGACAGTTTCTATATGGCGACGGTCAGCGAAACGGGTTGGCCCTATATCCAGCATCGCGGTGGTCCGGCCGGTTTTGTCCGCATACTTGATGAGAAGACCATTGGCTTTGCCGACTTCGCTGGAAATCGCCAGTACGTCAGTGTTGGCAACCTGCAGAGCAATGATCGTGTTTCTTTGTTCTTTATGGACTATCCGAACCAAACCCGGCTGAAACTCCTGGGGCGTGTGCGGTTGGTCGGCGCCGACGAGTTAAAGCTGCTGGAACAGCTCCAGGTTCCAGACTACCGCGCACGTGTCGAACGGGGCATGATCATCACCGTCGAAGGCTATGACTGGAATTGCCCCCAACATATCACGCCGCGCTTTACACAAGCACAGGTCTTGTCAATGGTCGAACCTCTCAAAGACAGGGTTACCGAGTTAGAATCCACTCTTGCAGATTTGAATGCCCGCCAGCAAAAGGTGATCTTCTAGCTCACGTGCTTTTTCGGAAAGTGCACAGTTCTGCTCCAAGCCTGACCGTCTGCTGTGGCGCGCTGTGTCGGCTTTCGCAGCGGCTGGGGTCTGTTACAGCCAGCGACCGACGCGGGATTTGTAGCTGAGGTAGGCTTCGCCGAATTTGCGCTCGAGGTAAGATTCTTCGCGGGCTATGACGCCGTAGCGGATGACGATATAAAACGGCACAAGCGCTATTAGAATCCAAAGGCTGTTGAAGCCTGCGGCAAGCCCGATCTGGCCCAAAAACATGCCTATGTAAATCGGGTTTCGCGAGAAGCGGTAGGGTCCGTGGTCAACAATGATCGTCGTTGACCTGTTGATTGGGAGTGCCGTTCCTGCCTGGCGCATTGTCACGATCGCCCAAAGCGCCAGCATAAGGCCTGCTGCAAAAATTATGGCGCCGAGCCAGACATTGGGGAACTGGATGGGAAGGATGCTTAACGGATAGTACCAGTTAATTGCCAGTCCGCCGATAAATGCGAGCGCCCAGGGGATGGGCGGGTGAATGATTGCGTTGGAATTGTCAGCAGCCTTCTTTGTCGTGTTTGTCATGAATGGTTTTGCTCTCCACCAAGTCAAGTCCGCATGAAACTATAATTTAGGAGGCCCGCCTCCAAATGACAATGTTTTGTCCTCGCGGACAAGTGACTTGGGGTGCAATCTCAAATGACCAGGCGCGGCTTTCAAGGGCTGCGGTCAGAAATGCGGGAGTTCGTCAATGTTGGCGGGCCGGAATCCGCTCGACAGGATTGCGGGCCGGGCCTAAATTGCGCATGGGATGGATGGGTGCAGTCCATCTCCTGAAAGTCGGACTGTCACTTTCTTAAACACCTTAAGAACAGGAGAACGGCAATGAATCCAAACAAGGCACTATGGGAAAAAGGCGATTTTACGCGCATTGCGCAGAGCATGCGAAAGAGCGGCGAAGCGCTCGCCAACGGACTTGGCATCACCAAAGGCATGAAGGTTCTGGATCTTGGGTGTGGTGATGGCACCACAGCACTTCCGGAAGCAAGACTTGGAGCAGACGTGCTCGGCGTCGATATCGCCAGCAATCTGGTGGAGGCGGGCAACAAACGGGCAAAGGCAGAAGGCCTGACGAATTGCCGGTTTCAGGAAGGCGATGCATCCAACCTGCAAGACCTCAAAGACAAATCCTTTGACCTGGTCGTGAGCATTTTTGGCGCCATGTTTGCGCCGAAACCATTCGACGTGGCCAAGGGGATGGTGCGGGTGACCCGCAAGGGAGGCCGGATTGTCATGGGGAACTGGATCCCGAATGACCCGACATTGGTGGCCCAAATCCTGAAAGTCAGCTCTGCCTACTCGCCACCGCCACCGGAAGGCTTCATCAGCCCAATGACGTGGGGCGTTGAAAGCAACGTGATCGAACGATTTTCGGGTGCCGGCATACCCAAAGAGAATGTTTCCTTTGCGCGAGACACCTTCACCTTCGAATATCCTTTCCCGCCGTCAAAGCTCGTGGAAACATTCAGGAACTTCTATGGACCAACCATGAATGCTTTTGATGCCGCGGAAAAAAACGGCAAGGCCGACGAATTGGCAAAGGAGCTGGATGCCTTGTTCAACAGCCAAAACAAAGCCGCGAGCAAGGATACAACGTCCATTCCGGCGACCTTTTTGCGGGTTACTGTTTTGGTCAATTAGCTTCTGTTGGTTGTTTGATTTCCTAGTGAGGAATGACTTTTAATTGACCCAGAGTCTCCCTCCCCCTTGTGGGGAGGGCTGGGGTGGGGGTCGGGCAGTGGTGAAAATAGAGGTTCAAACAACATGCGGCGGGTTCGGAGCGACCCCCACCCTTAATCCCTCCCCACAAGGGGGAAGGAGACATTTGGTGATTCCAACCAAAGTCATCTTGCCCTAGCTCACATGTTTCTTCAAAAACTCCACAGTTCTACCCCAGGCCAAGTCAGCGGCTTCCTTGTTGTAGCGGGCTTCGTTGGTGTCGTTGTTGAAGGCGTGGTTGGCGCCTTCGTACATGTGGAGCTCGTAGGTTTTGCCGGCGGCTTTCAGGGCCGCCTCGAAAGCTGGGATACCGGCATTGATGCGTTCATCGAGGGAGGCGTAGTGCAGCATGAGGGGTGCGGTGATTTTGGACACGTCGGCATCCGGTGCTTGACGGCCGTAGTAGGCGACACCGGCGCTCAGGCTTGCGTCGGCTACGGCCAAGGCATTGACCGCACCGCCGCCCCAGCAGAAACCCACGGCGCCGGATTTGCCATTGCTGGCGGCACTGGTCTTCACGGCGGCAAGGGCTGCTTGCGATGAGGCGACGATGCCTTCGGGCTTCAAGGCGCCTATCATCTCGCGGGCCTTGTCGGCGTCTTCGGGCGTGCCACCAAGTTCGGCCAGGTAATCAGGAGCGAGCGCTGCGAAGCCTTCGGCTGCCATGCGCCTTGTCACATCCTTGATGTGGGGGTTGAGGCCACGATTTTCGTGAATGACGATGACGCCCGGATATTTGCCTTCGGCTTTGGGTGTCACAAAATAGCCCTTGCCACCGGCATAGTCCAAATTTTGCACGGTGATGCGGGGATCGCCTTCGGACAGGATATCGGCATGGGCATAATTGTTTTCGAGAACGGGCAACAGGGCAGATGCTGCTGCCGTGCTGCCGACCAGCACAGAGAGTTTTTCCATGAAATCTCGGCGGTTCATGCCACCGTGGGTGAAACGGTCAAAAAGATTGATGATTTTCTGGTCCATGACGGGGCTGCCTTTCAATGCTTAAAGACAAGATATGATCGGTGATTCTAGCTTTGCCTCGGGCGGTGACAATAATGTGGCGGTTCTGTCGGGGGTGGAGCTTGCCACGGCACATGGAAAGCTGACAGCAGCTGACGGGCTGGAGGCGCTGGGCAAAAATCCACATTTGATTTGCCATGCGACTTTTCTGCTTGACCGGCTGGCCTCGGTAGCGGGCGCCAGCAAGGCCGCGGTTCGGAAAGCCCGCGAGCAGAAACATCTGGATGTGGCGGAACTCTTTGCGTTTGTCTGCCCGGCACGGATTGCAACGCCAACGCCTGCGGGATTTGCGCGCTCGCTGGCGCTCGAACCGGCGGCGGGCGATGTTGAGACTTTGCAACTGGTGGCGCACGAGCTGTTGGAGCGCTTGGGAAATCGCCACTATCCGTTCCCCCGCGAAGCAGCCGAAGTTGCCAATTATCTGGCGCGGGCGAACTGGTCGTGGGCCAAAGCTGTCATGTCATCGTTGCTTAAAGCCAACCCCAAACTTGATGTGGGGACTTTTGCCACGGGGCTTAATGTGTGGGACCGGCTGGAGGAATGGGAGGATGAGGGGGTTCGCCCGCCTGGCCGGCAGGAGGGCGTTGCGCCAGAGGAAGCGACGCGATTTCTGGATGAGATTCTGGGCAAGTTTTCCGAGCGCCGCCTGCAGCAAAAAAATTATGCGGCGACCGCGACTTTTGCTTTTGAACCGCGGCAGAAGAAAAATGAAAACAATATTCTGCTGGCGGAGGCTGGAACCGGGCTGGGGAAGACATTGGGGTATCTGGCGCCGTCGTGGTTGTGGGCGCGGAAGAATAATTCGCCGGTGTGGATTTCGACTTATACCAAAAACCTGCAGCGTCAGCTTGATCAGGAAACCGTGCGGCTGGTTGGCGATCCGGAGGAACGGCGGGCACGGATTGTCATTCGCAAGGGCCGCGAAAATTACCTGTGCCTGCTCAACATGCAGGAAACTTTCGGGCGCCTGGGGGCTGCCAATCCGAGGAACGCCCTTCTCGGCGCCTTGATTGCGCGGTGGGCCAGGTTTACGCGCGATGGCGACATGGTGGGAGGCGACTTTCCGTCATGGTTGTTGTCACTGTTTTCCGATGTCGCACTTGATTACGAGGCGCGCGCCTTGTCGCCTGCCTCTCTGGGGCTGACGGACAGGCGGGGCGAATGCATTTATTCGGCTTGCCCACATTTCAAGAAGTGTTTTCTGGAGCGGAGTGCCAGGGCTGCACGCAAGGCTGATATCGTGATTGCCAATCATGCGCTGGTGCTGAACCAGGCGGCGATTGATTATGCGCTGGGAGCACCCAAGACAGCGGAAGAGGAAGCGGCACCCGGGGGTTTGCGGCGCCTGGTATTTGATGAGGGGCATCATCTTTTTGATGCGGCGGACTCGGCTTTCTCTTCGCACCTTACCGCATTGGAAACATCGGAGCTCCGGCGCTGGCTGCGGGGACCTGAGACAGAACGGCGGCGCGGGCGCGGGCTGGTGGAGCGGATTGGAGATCTGGTTTCGGGCAATGATGCGGCAGAAAAACTGGTGCAGAAAGTGCTGCAGGCTGCTTACGCACTGCCGGGCCCTGGCTGGACGCGGCGTGTGCAGGCGGGGACACCGGAGGGTGTGGCCGAACATTTCCTGGCCCTGGTGCGGCAACAAGTTTTGGCTCGCGCCGAACAAAGCTCCGGCAATTCCATGGAAACGGATTGCGCGCCGCTGATTGACGGGTTGGCCGAGGCGGCGGAAGAACTGGCGGCAGCGCTGCATGACCTGAAGCGGCCTATGAACAGGCTTGCCGAAGTGCTGGCCAAAAAACTTGATGAAGATGCGCCAGACCTTTCAACCCATGACCGGGGGCGCATTGAAGCCATTTCACGCTCACTGAAAAAGCGCGGCGAGTTGATGGTGGGGGCGTGGACCAACATGTTGCAACGCTTGCTGGAAGCCAAGAACCCGCTGTTCATTGAATGGTTCGAGATTGAGCAGGCGTTTGGGCGCGAGAGCGATGTGGGCCTGCACTCGCACTGGATTGATCCCACCGAGCCCCTGGCGCTGGCGGTTTTGAAAAATGCTGACGGGATCATCATTACGTCGGCAACGCTGAAGGACCGGCCGCCGGATATCCCGGATGATTGGGCCAATGCGGAAATGCGCACGGGTGCGGTGCACCTGCCTTATCCGGTTAAGCGTGTGAGTTACGACTCGCCCTTTGATTATCAGGCGATGAGCCGGTTGATTGTGGTGAACGATGTCGCGCGCGATGACATGGACCAGGTGGCTGCCGCCTACCGCGAATTATTTGTGGCGGCCCACGGCGGAGCTCTTGGCTTGTTTACAGCGATTTCACGGCTGCGGGCTGTGCACAAGCGGCTCCATATTCCGCTCGCTCAAAAAGGCCTGCCGCTTTATGCCCAGCATGTGGACCCGATGGATACAGGAACGCTGGTTGACATGTTCCGGGCCGAACGCGATGCCTGCCTTCTCGGCACGGATGCGGTGCGTGACGGTGTTGATGTGCCAGGGGATTCCTTGCGGCTCATCGTTCTGGACCGGGTGCCGTGGGGAACCCCTACAATTCTGGAACGGGCGCGCAAGGAAATGTTTGGTGGCAATGCCTATGGCGATATGGTGGTGCGGCTGCGGCTCCGCCAAGCCTTCGGACGGTTGATCAGAAGCGAGCAGGATCGGGGGTGTTTTGTCATTCTGGATTCGCGGCTGGCGTCGCGCTTTGTTACGGCTTTTCCGCCGGGCATAACGGTTGAGAGGATCGGATTGGTCGAGGCGATCGAAAGGGTAAAGAGTTTCAGCGCGGCAAAGAAAGGTGATGCAGCATGAGTGACATCAGGATTACGGGTGGATGCCAGTGCGGGGCGGTGCGCTATGCGCTGCATGGGGAACCGACGGAACCGCGCATTTGCCATTGCCGCATGTGCCAGAAGCATGCGGGCAGCTACTTCGGGGCCTTCGCCAATGTTGACATGAAGGACTTTGAATTAACGCGGGGGAAGCTTGGCCTGTTCAGAAGTTCGGGCGATGGCGACCGGACGTTCTGCCGCGATTGCGGCACGCCTTTGGGTTATCTTCATATTTCGGGGGACCGCGTGGCCGTCATGATTGGCTCGCTGGATGATCCCGCAGCCATTCGCCCAACGGCGCAATACGGAATTGAAGCGCGCATGCCGTGGTTTGCTGAGCTTGCACACTTACCCGCCTACGAGTCGGGTAAACATTCGGGCGATTCAGCGGAGCTCTATGAGATGATCGGCCGCACCAACCGGCAACATCCTGACCACGATACTGACGATTGGCTGCCGCCCAAATAAGCACTCTCGACAAGCTGGCTGCTTCCCGCTAGCCAGTTTTAATTCAAGGGAGTTTGCAATGCCGGGCACAATCAGTACTGAACAGGCGCTTATTTATGTGATGGTTACCATGTCTGGCGTCGAAGGCCAGATCAACACGACCGAACTTAAGGAGATTGGCCATGTGGTGAAGAGCCTGCCGATCTTCAAGGAATTTGACAGCGCGCGGCTGACTACTGTGACGCAGGAATGTGGCGCCATACTGCAGGAACCGGAGGGGCTGACGACGGTGTTGGGCCTTGTGCGGGATCAGCTAACACCCAGGCTTCGCGAGACTGCCTATGCCTTGGCGGTTGAAGTGGCTGCTGCCGATCTGGCGGTGGGCAAGGAGGAGTTGCGCTTTCTGGCGATCCTGCGGGATACGCTGGGTCTTGACAAGCTGGTGACTGCGGCCCTCGAACGATCGGCAATTGCACGCTATCAAACATCTTAGAGTGATGCGCGTCTTCTATCCTGAACTGCAGCCTTATGCGCGCGGAAGATTGCGGGTTTCAGATCTGCATGAAATTTATTATGAAGAATGCGGCAATCCCGCTGGCAAGCCGGCAGTGGTTTTGCATGGCGGTCCGGGCGGCGGCATTTCGCCATTTTTGCGCCGCATGCACAATCCTGAGCGTTACCGGATCATTCTGTTTGACCAGCGGGGCTGCGGGCAATCCACACCCCATGCGGAGCTTCGCGAGAATACAACCTGGCATCTGGTGGCTGATATCGAAGCGCTGCGCCAGCACTTGGGGATTGAAAAATGGCAGGTGCTGGGTGGTTCGTGGGGCTCAACCCTGGCGCTGGCTTACGCGCAAAAGCACGGCGAGCGGGTTGTCCAACTTATTCTGCGGGGCATCTTTACGGTTCGACAACGGGAAATACGGTGGTTTTATCAGGACGGTGCATCGGCCCTGTTTCCAGATGCGTGGGAAGATTTTGTGGCGCCCATTCCTGCAGCGGAGCGCGGTGATCTGGTTGCTGCTTATTACAAGCGATTGACGGGAGACAACGCGACCGAGCGGATGGCTTGCGCCAAGGCCTGGAGCCAATGGGAGGGCAACACGATGGCATTGCGGCCCAATGCCTCGCTGATTGCCAGCCTCGGCGAAGACACCTTCGCCTTGGCCTTTGGGCGCATTGAATGCCACTACTTCATCAATAAGGGTTTTTTCGAATCAGATGATCAGCTTTTGGCGGGCACGCATCTGATTCGGAATATTCCGGGCGCTATCATTCAAGGTCGCTATGATGTTGTAACACCTATGGAAACTGCTTGGGCGCTGCACAAGGCGTGGCCCGAAGCCGCGTTTGAGATCGTGCCTGATGCTGGCCATACGGGCACGGAGCCGGGAATCACTGACGCAATGATTCGCGCAACTGACCGATTCGCGTGATGCAAGTCAGCGGATCGGTAACAATCTATTGTCATACAAGAAAAAATTTGCGGCAATCCAATTGACCGTCATCAACATCACCTTGCGCTCATAAATATTTGTTATCAGGCACTATTGTTTATTTGATTCACACCTGTCGCAACCCTCGTGTGGAGCGCTTGCCGCAATCTTGCCAAACTCTGTCCGTCATGGAGCCATGATCAGACGTCATCTTCAATCTCGATCCAGCGGGGGATCAGCCAGTCAGAGAACTGGTTCTTGAGAGGGAAAATTTCGGGAATAAAAGCTACCCCTGTTTGTGAGCGAGTTGACCTGTGCGGCTCCTGTCGCCGTCCCGAGTTGTGCGGGTCAAGGGCCCGTCCACGCTTAGTTGAGTGTGGGCGGGCCACGCCTTTTTTGGCGAATCGGTTTACATTGCTCCCATGCAACTCGATCACATTGTTCTTCAAGTCGGTTCTTCGACGTTCACCTTGCTGGATATTTTATTGGCGGGCGGCGGGCTAGCGCTGCTGCTCATTCTGGCGACACTCATCATGACGTGGCGGGTAAATGGGTCGCGCCGGGCGGAGACCCAGGAAGCCTTGCAGCGGGCCTCCGACCTTGAATACCGCCTTGCAGAGATGGCGGGCAGCCTGCGCAATTTTGCAGAACAAACACAAGGTGCGCAAGCCCATCTGACACGCACCCTTGATGAGCGGCTTGACCTGGTGGGGCAGCGCGTCGGTTTGGGCCTGTTCGAACACTCCGAGCGCACGACGCAATCACTCTCGACGCTGAATGAGAGGCTGGCTGTTATCGATGCGGCGCAGAAAAATCTCACATCGCTTTCCACTGAGATGATTTCGCTTAAAGACATCCTGTCCAACAAGCAGGCGCGCGGCGCCTATGGTCAGGGCCGGATGGAGGCCATCATTACGGACGGCCTGCATTCCAGGGCCTATGCCTTTCAGCCAACACTTTCCAATGGCATGCGACCCGATTGCCTGATCAGCTTGCCGGATTCGGAACTCAAGCTGGTGATCGATGCGAAATTTCCGCTGGAGGCCTTCAACGCTTTGCGGGAAGCCTCGGGGGAAGGCGATGTGCGGGCGGCGGAGATCAGGCTGCGCGCTGACGTGGCCAAGCATGTGAAAGACATTTCGGAAAAATACCTGATCACCGGTGAAACCCATGAGACAGCCATCATGTTTGTGCCGTCTGAATCCATTTATGCGGACTTGCATGAAAAATTTGAGGACGTGATTCAAAAGGCCCATCGATCGCGCGTTATCATTGCGTCGCCCAATGTCTTGATGCTGCTCATCCAGACCATGCAAGCGATCATCAAGGATTCAGCCATGCGCGAGCAGGCAGGCCTGATCCGCTCAGAGGTTGCGAAGCTGCTCGAAGATGTTGGCCGCTTGGGCGAGCGGATTGGCGATCTGCAAAAACACTTTGGCGCGGCAAATGTCGACCTGGAGAAGCTCGGTGTTTCGGCTGAAAAAATCACCAAGCGCGCCGTTCGCATCGAAAGCCTTGAGCTTGAGGAGCCGGTAAAACTGGCCGGAGCTCCGCCCAAACTGGTTAGCAGCAAGTCCTGACAACAGCGCATTCGTCGCATTGACCGAGAAATTCCGGCACCATAAGCCCTAGTTCGGGAGATGGATATGCTGGACCATGAACTGCGTCAGGTTTTGAACGATGAAATCCACGGCAGGCCGGCCTTGGCGGTGGCGGCTCCGGCGCGCATTACCCATTTGGCCTTTACGCTTGGCGCTGGTGAAGGCGATCCCCTGGTGCAGGTTGTGAAGCTGTGCGACGCCTTTGGGGTAAAACCGCCGCCCGGCGGGGCCAGCCACCACAGCGCCAATCTGGCCAATGTCTTGTTCAAGTATGAGCGCCACGGCGAGTTTTACCAGATCAGCGTTACCGCCCAAAAATCCCGCAGCAAACAGGAGGCGATTTCGCTCCTCCCGCTGGGGTGGATTGATGAGCTGCCGGGCAAGCGTTTGGTGGCCATTCATACAGAGATCATGTCCAAAGACATGAAACCTCCAACGCCTGCTGCTTTGAAAAAATACTTTGCGCATGATGACCTGGCGGGTTCGGTGGTGGGCCATGGGCGGGCAACCGTGTGGACCGATTTCAAGATCGGCAAGGACGGCTATACCCGCATGCTGGTGCATGACCGGGGATTGGCGCCGCTTTCGCTGGGACGGGTGACGCGGCGCTTACATGAAATTGAGACCTATCGCATGATGGCGCTGCTGGCGTTTCCCCTGGCGCAGGATCTGCAAAAAAGGCTTGGGCCGCTTGAAAAATCATTGGCGGATACGGTGGAAGGCATGCTGTCCGTACAGAGCGCCCAGGAGGATGCCATGCTTCTGGCCCGGCTGAGCACAACGGTGCGCGATGTTGAGGAAATTTCCAATCGCTGCAGTTTTCGCTTTGCCGCAACGCGGGCCTATAGCGCGCTGGTGATCAAGCGGGTGGCGGAGCTTGGCGAGGAGCGGACAGAGCATGGCCAGAGAATCGGCGTGTTCCTCGACCGCCGGTTCAGCCCTGCGATGAATACCTGCTGGGCCGTGGCCGAGCGCATCGCCGATCTGGCCAGGCGCGGCGAGCGGGCCAGCAACCTGTTGCGGACGCGCGTTGACATTGCGCTGGAGGGCCAGAACCAGCAGTTGCTGCGCTCCATGGAGAAGCGGGCCCGGCAACAACTGATGTTGCAGGAAACCGTTGAAGGCATCTCGGTTGTTGCCATCAGCTATTATCTGTTCAACATCATTGCAATCCTCGCCGATGGCGTGACGGCACATTTTTATGGGAATGCCATCGCGTTTCCTGACTGGATCCTGATTCCGCCCATCATTGCACTGGTGTGGTGGGGGGTGAGGCGCCTTCGCCACCGCATCAAGAAATCGACATCAGCGGTTTAGTGCATGTCCCGCCAAAGTGTGAAGCGGTTTGGCGGTCGGGACATGCACCAACATATTGATCTGGAGCGATTCCTTTTCGACGAGATGATTCCATCTCGTCGGGAAGCGCTCTAGCAGGCTGCTGAAAAACTCCAAAAGTGAAGAAAATCTCGCACCACAAGCGTGAACAGATTAGAATCACATCGTGAACAAAGCGGAATCAAACTCACAAAAAAGAAACGTAAAAATAGTTTTTCAGCAGCCTGCTAGATAACGGCCAGAAAATCGGCGAAGGTTTTGAGGGCGTCATCGCCTTTGGGCGAGAGGGCGTAAATGCCGCGTTCAACTTTGGAAAACCAACCGTAGACGTCGCTGCGGAGGATCGCGGCGGCTCGGGCCACTTTGGTTTCCGCCGTAATATCGGAAAGCTTTGCGGGACCGGCGTTTTTCAGGAACTTCACGCAGCGCAGCGCATCCTGCCGATAGGCGGTTACCAGTGGTCGCCTGCTGCTGCCGCCGGAATTTGGATCGCCGACACGGCGCTGGAATTCTTTCAGCAGGGCTGATTTGCGCTTGGGATATTTGCGGGGGCTGTAGGGTGCTGGATCGAGATAGGCTTCAACCCATTCACCATTCACGCTGAGCAGGCCGAGGCCCAAACGTTTGCACAGGCGGAGTACATCCTTATTGAGGGATTGTTTCGGTTCCGGAACTGCGAGGTAAACATGATCGGTTACGGACTGGCGGTCGATGCCCTGGAGAAGGAGCTGGAGGTTGAAGCTGGTTTTCAGTTCGACAATGACGGGTGGTTCTTCTCCACGGACCGCCAAGACATCACACTCGCCGATTTCCGATTTAACTTCATAGCCTTGGCGCTCTAGAAAGCGTTTGACCGGGAGATAGAGCTGTGTTTCGAGCACGGGTGTCGGTTCCTGAAAGGGAAGCTCCAGGTTACAATGATTCGGGGGCGAAATGGACTAAAACGGCCTTCTGGAGCGCATTGCTGCGGTGAGGGTGCCTTCGTCGAGATAATCGAGTTCGCCGCCTACGGGGACGCCGTGGGCGAGGCGCGATGTGCTCAGGCCCAGGCCCTTGAGGCGCTCGGTGATGTAGTGGGCAGTGGTTTGGCCTTCGACGGTGGCGTTGGTGGCCAGCACCACTTCGCGCATGCCGGTTACGGCCGAGCGCTCGATGAGGCGGTTGATTGCGAGGTCCTCAGGGCGGATGCCTTCCATGGCGGAGAGGGTTCCCCCCAGCACGTGATAGAGGCCGGTCCAGGCGCCAGCGCGCTCCAGGGCCCAGAGATCGCCCACTTCTTCCACCACGCAGATCACCGCGCGGTCACGTTTGGGATCGGCACAGATGGCGCAGGGGTCTGTGGTATCGACATTGCCGCAATCGCTGCAAACCGTGACCTTGTCTTCGGCTTCCGCCATGGCAATTGCCAAGGGCGACAAAAGTTTTTCGCGGTTCTTGATCAGATGCAATGCGGCGCGACGGGCCGAGCGGGGACCGAGCCCCGGCAATTTTGCCAGAAGCTGGATGAGCCGCTCAATTTCCACGCCAACCGTGCGTTTCATTTCAGAAGGGCAGCTTCATTCCGGGTGGCAGCGCCATGCCGCCGGTGACCGATTTCATTTCCTCTGCCATCAGGGCTTCGCTTTTGGCCTTGGCATCGGCGTGGGCGGCGATGATCAAGTCCTCGAGGATTTCTTTTTCTTCATCCTTAAATAGCGAGCTATCCACCTGCAGCGCAGTCATGGCGCCTTTGCCGGAGAGCGTTACCTTGACAAGTCCACCGCCTGCCTGGCCCGTTACTGTCGCGGCTTCGAGCTTTGCCTGCATATCCGCCATTTTGGATTGCATAGCCTGGACTTGCTTCATCATGTCAGTGAGGTTCTTCATCAGTCTCTTCCAATGGTTTCAAAGTTTCGGGATCGCGCACGTCAATAACGGTGGCGCCGGGAAAGCGCTTGAGGATTGCTTGCACGGTGGAGTCTTCGCGGGCTTCACGGAAGGCGGATTCCTTGGCATCTTTTTTCTGCAATGCAAGCGGTTTTTCACCACCATCCTTGGCAACCAAAACCATCCAGCGCCTGCCGGTCCAGGCCTCCAGCTTGCGGGAAAGTTCGCCCGGAAGGCCCGGTGATGCGCCCTGCTCCAATGCCAGTTCAATCTGACCCGGGCTGACACGAATGGGCCTTACAAAACGCTCGAGATCGCCTTTGAGTTTCACGTCGCGCTTTTCAACCACCAATGCAATGACGTCAGCGAAGGATGACAGGCTGTGGGTTTCTGCGGGCGCGGGCGGAGTTGTGACATCGGGTTTGACCGCCACGGCGCTGCGCATTTCGGTTACGGGCAGTTCACGCTTGATGCCTTGCGCTCTTGCGACGGGGGCTGATTTTTCAGGCGTTGGCTGCTTCACGAGTTTCATCAGGTCTTCGCCTTGCGGCAGATCGCTGGCATGGGCCAGGCGGATCAAGACCATTTCCGCTGCAAGCAGGGGTTGGGCTGCGTAGCCCACCTCAGCGATGCCCTTGAGCAACATCTGCCAGGCCCGCGTCAAATGCGCCATGCCGATGCGAGCGGCAAAATCGGACCCGCGGGTTTTTTCAGCTTCGGTGCGCGAGGGATCGCTCAGGGCTGAATCCTTCACCACTTTCAACCGCGTTACCCAATGCACAAAATCGGCGAGATCATTCAAAATGGTTTCCGGATCGCCACCGCCTTCGTGCTGGGCCTCCATTTCAAGGATGGCTTTTGCCGGTTCGCCAGACATGACAGCATCAAACAAATCAATGATGTGCGACTTGTCGATGAGGCCCATCATGCCCGCAACATCGGTTGATTTTACGTTGCCTTCACCATAGGCAATGGCCTGGTCAAGCAGCGACAACCCATCCCGGACAGAACCTTCGGAGGCCCGCGCAATCATGCGAAGCGACTCTTCATCTATCGTCACATTCTCAAGCCTGGCGATATTGCCGTAGTGCAGCATGAGGAGTGCGGCATCGAGGCGCTTCAAATCAAAGCGCTGGCAGCGCGACAAAATGGTGACCGGAACTTTGCGGATTTCGGTGGTGGCAAATATGAATTTCACATGGGGTGGCGGTTCTTCCAATGTTTTCAGCAGCGCGTTGAAGGCGCTCTTGGACAGCATGTGAACTTCATCAATGATGTAAATTTTGTAGCGCAGCGACACAGGCGCATAGCGCACGCTATCAATGATCTCGCGCATGTTATCAACGCCGGTGTTGGAGGCCGCATCCATTTCAATCACGTCCATGTGGCGGGATTCGAGAATGGCTTCGCACTGGGGTGTCAATTCCGGCATTTCAATTGAAGGCTGACCCGGATAGTTCAAGGCGCGCGCAATGAGGCGGGCCGTGGTGGTTTTGCCAATGCCGCGAACGCCTGTCAGCATATAGGCCTGGGCTATACGGCTGGTGGCGATGGCGTTCGTCAGGGTGCGCACCATGGTGTCCTGACCGATGAGATCAGCGAAGGTTTTTGGCCGATATTTGCGGGCGAGAACGCGGTAGGCCGGCGCGTTCACTGGTTTTCCATCGTCTGTCATGATTGGCCCGCGATCATAAAGGTGGGAGGCTGGACGGGCAACCCGTTCCGATCTCGTTGGGGCTGCTTCCTTCCGGACCTGACCCGGTTGGCGAGCGGTACGTCCGCCGCCAACCTCCCGAAGGGGTATATCGGTGTTTTGGGGGGAAAAGGCAAGGGCGGGTTATGCCGACCTTGCCCGGACGTCTTAGAGTGCGGCCACGATCTTGCGATAGCTGTCCTCGGAGAAGGCCTTGAGGGTCGTGGTGCGGACATTGCCGCCCATGGCCAGTGTCAGATTGAATTTTGCGACGGTCTCATCGTCGGGGGCATCGACGATCACCACCATGTCACAGGCGCCGGTGGTCAAATAGAATTCACGGATTTCGACACCCATTTTCTTGCCCAGTTCGCGGGCAGCATCGAGGCGCTTGGGGCTGTCCTTGACGTTTTTTACGCCCTGGTCGGTCCAGTTCAGAAGCTCAATGTATCTAGCCATTCAATCCTCCCTGTGTCTTTCGCGCGGGCGGAAGCGACTATTCGCCTCGCCGCCGAAAGCGACCAATTCTACCATAAATCAGCTTATCTGGCGATTCTGCGGCTGGCGTCATTGACCTCTTTCAACCACTCGCTTATTTGAGCCTTTATGAGCCTTCGCGATATTATCACACTGCCAGATCCCATTCTGCGCCAAACGTCCAAGCCCGTTGCTGGCGTGGACAAGGCTGCGCGCAAGCTGTTCGATGACATGCTGGAAACCATGTATGCAGCGCCCGGCATCGGGCTTGCGGCGGTGCAGCTTGGAATTCCGCAGCGGCTGGTGGTGATTGACCTTTCGAAGGAAGATGAGGAGCGGAGACCCTTGTTCATGGCAAACCCTGAGATCATGTCGGCCAGCGAGGCGCTGAGCGACTATGAAGAGGGTTGTCTTTCCATTCCGGAATTTTATGAAATGGTGGCCAGGCCTTCGACGGTTAAAGTGCGCTATCTGGACCGCCAGGGCGAGGGCCAGGAACTGGAGGCCAGCGGCATTCTGGCGACCTGCATCCAGCACGAAATTGATCATCTCAACGGGGTGCTTTTCATCGATTACATTTCCAAGCTGAAGCGCGACCGGGTTATCAAGAAATTTGTGAAGGCGCAGAAGCTGGGAAAGCTCTGATCCATGAAACTGGTTTTCATGGGAACCCCTGAATTTGCGGTGGTGACGCTGAAGGCGCTGTTGGCAGCCGGGCATGAGGTGGTTTATGCCTATTCGCAGCCGCCGCGGCCCGCTGGCCGGGGGCAGAATTTGAAGCTTTCGCCGGTCCATGAATTTGCGAGCGCAAAAGGCATTGAAGTTCGCACGCCAGCGTCGCTGCGGGACGCTGAAGAGCAAAGGCAATTTGCGGCACTGGATGCTGATGCGGCTGTTGTGGTGGCCTATGGGTTAATGTTGCCGCACGCTGTGTTGGAGGCCCCCCGATTGGGATGTTTCAATGTGCATGCTTCACTGCTGCCGCGCTGGCGAGGGGCGGCACCCATTCAGCGGGCCATCATGGCTGGCGATAAGGAGACAGGCGTTTGCATCATGCGGATGCAAGAGGGCCTTGATACGGGGCCGGTTTGCAAGACAGGGCGCATTGGCATTTCGCCCGCGACGACAGCGGGACAGCTGCATGATGAATTGGCGGTACTGGGGGCCAAACTGATGGTGGAAGCGCTCGCGTCATCATCTCTTCAGTGTGCTGATCAATCACCCGTTGGGGTGACTTATGCCAGGAAAATTGAAAAGGCTGAGGCGCATGTTGATTTTTCGAGACCTGCCAATGAGGTTCGCAATCATATTCACGGGCTTTCGCCCTTTCCGGGCGCCTGGACCAGGGTTGGCGAAGCGCGAATCAAGATACTGAATTGCGAAGTTGTGGAGCGGGCGGGAGCTGCCGGTGTTGCACTCGACGATGAACTCGCTGTTGGATGCGGGGTTCACGCCCTCAAGCTCACCACGCTGCAACGCGAAGGCAAGGGGGCTATGGAGGCGTCCGATTTCCTGCGGGGATTTCCGGTTCCTGCCGGTTCCAGGTTTTCCTGATGGCGCGTTACAAGCTCACGATTGAATATGATGGTGCGGCGTTTTGTGGCTGGCAGATTCAGCTGAGTTCAGCGACGGTGCAGGGCGTTCTGACCGATGCCATTGCGCAGATCAACGGGGAACCCGCCATGGTGCAAGGCGCTGGCCGCACAGACTCTGGCGTGCACGCGCTGGGACAAGTGGCGCATGTGGATTTGTTGCGCGAATGGGATCCCTTTGTGTTGCGCAACGCCATCAATGCTGGTGTGCGGCCTCACAAGGTTAGCGTGATTTTGGCCGAACTGGCGCCTGACAGTTTCAATGCGCGGTTTTCGGGAACCAAGCGGCATTATCTTTACCGCATCCTCAATCGACGGGCGCCGCCAACGCTGGATCATGGGCAGGTGTGGTTTGTTCCCGTTGATCTTGATGCGGATGCCATGCATGAAGCGGCACAGCTGCTTGTCGGCCACCATGATTTTTCGACCTTCCGCGACAGCCAGTGCCAAGCGCAATCACCAATGCGAACGCTGGATCGGCTGGATGTCAGCCGCTTTGGCGAGTTCATCGAAATTCGGACGGAGTCGCGTTCGTTTCTGCACAGCCAGGTGCGCTCCATGGTAGGCTCGCTCAAATTGGCCGGCGAAGGCCGATGGACGATAAAAGACATGCAAGCTGCCTTAGACGCCAGGGACCGGGCGGCATGCGGCGTTGTGGCGCCGCCCGACGGGCTTTATCTGGTCAAGGTTGATTATTGAAATAGGCCTCGATGATGCGGCCATAGATGGTTTGGGTGGCGCGGAGTTCATCGATTGAGATGCGTTCATCCACTTGATGAATGGTCGCGTTGGTGGGACCAAATTCCAGCACGGGGCAATAGTTCTTGATAAAGCGCGCATCGGACGTGCCGCCTGCGGTTGAGAGCTTTGGCACCAGGCCGGTTTCCTGTTCCACCGCATCCTGCACAAGCCCCACAAACGCGCCGGGTTCCGTGATGAAGGCTTCCGCCCCTTCGTTGGATATGACACTCCATTTTCCGCCCGTGTCTTTTTTCACTGCTTCAATCTGGGCATCAACCCAATCGCGCAGGGTTTCATAGGTGTGCTCGGTGCTGAAACGGATATTGAATTTTGCCGTGGCGCGGGCGGGGACAACATTGCCCGCCGTGTTGCCGACATCGACGGTTGTAACCGCCAGGGACGAGGGATCAAAGTGGTCATTGCCATCATCAAGCTTGGCGTTTGAAATCCAGTCAATGAAGCGGGCAAGCTTGGGAATCGGGTTATCGGTTTTTGAGGGATAGGCGACGTGGCCCTGGGTTCCTTCAACAGTGACCATAAAGCTCAATGAGCCCCGGCGGCCGATTTTGATGGTATCACCGAGCGCTTCAACACAGCTGGGTTCGCCCACCAGGCAATGATCAGGAATGTGACCATTGGCTTTCATCCATTCCAGAACCTTGACGGTGCCATTGATGGCGGGGCCTTCTTCATCGCAGGTGATCAGAAAGGAAATGGAGCCTGAGTGTTTGCCATTCTGGTTTACGTAGTCGACTGCTGCGGCGGCAAAGGCTGCCACAGACCCTTTCATGTCGGTGGCGCCGCGACCGTAGATGTGGCCGCTCTTTATCTCGGCGGCAAAGGGCTCAAGCAGCCAGTCAGCTTCATTGCCGGGTGGCACAACATCAGTATGGCCGGCAAAACACAGGTGCGGTTCAGTTGTACCGATGCGGGCAAAGAGATTTTCGACGTCGGGTGTGTCGTTGTCCTTGAAGATCAGGCGCTGACAAACAAAACCATTTTGGCTGAGGAGATTTTCGAGCACAGTCAGGGAGCCCTCTTCATGGGGCGTTATGGAACGGCAGCGAATGAGATCTCGAAGGATGGCAACGGAATCGGTTGGGGTGTTTTTCATAGCGTGCAGCATAGGGCAAAAAAATACGCCCGGCGAGATGGGCCGGGCGATTTTGGCTCTGAACTAGTTTTTAGGCAATCGGATCGTTGCCGTAATTGTTCGGTCCTTCGTTTCCGCGCAGGAAACCGAGCTCAACCAATATCCAGATAGCTCCGATTAGCGGAATAAAAATAATCAGGCTCCACCAACCGGACTTGCCCCTATCATGCCAGCGCTTGGCGTAGAGCGCCAAGGATGGGTAGATCATGATCAAAGACACGATGCCGCCGATAATGCCAATCCCGCTTTCCGCAGAAAAGGTTCCTAATATCAAATCGAGTATTGAGGCAACTATGCTGATTGCGATCAGCACAACTATGCTCAACCAGAACGGCTTCCGGTTTATACGCCCGTCAAAACTGGTAAATAAATACTTCCAATCCATAATTTCCTCCGGGCGCGGCGCGCCAAATATGCCCCCGACAAAACTTATCCCTGAAAAACAGGGATTCGAGAAGGGGGCTAGTCGCGCAACAACTCATTGATTGAGGTTTTGGATCTCGTTTTTTCATCGACGCGCTTGACGATGACGGCGCAGTAGAGCGAGGGGCTTGGTTTGTTATCGGGATAATTTGGTTGCGGCAGCGAACCCGATACGACAACCGAGTATGGCGGCACGTGGCCCATGAAGACTTCTCCCGTGGCGCGGTCGATGATCTTGGTGGACTGGCCGATGAAGACGCCCATGGAAATGACGGAGCCTTCACCGACAACAACGCCTTCAACCACTTCTGACCTGGCGCCAATGAAGCAATTGTCTTCGATGATGGTGGGGCCGGCCTGCATGGGTTCCAGAACGCCGCCGATGCCGACACCGCCTGAAAGGTGGACGTTCTTGCCGATTTGCGCGCAGGAGCCAACCGTGACCCAGGTATCAACCATGGTGCCCCTATCGACATAGGCCCCGAGGTTGACAAAGGATGGCATGAGGATGGCGCCGGGAGCGATATAGGCAGAATGGCGGACGATGCAATTTGGCACGGCGCGGAAGCCACTGGCGCGGAAATCCTTGGCGGTCCAGCCATCGAATTTCGACGGCACCTTGTCCCACCATTTTGATTTTCCGGGGCCGCCTCCGATGAGCTCCATATCATTCAGGCGAAATGACAGGAGCACGGCTTTTTTCAGCCATTGATTGGTGACCCATTTGCCGTCGATTTTTTCGGCAACACGAGAGGCACCGGCGTCGAGTAGCGCCAGCGCATATTCCACGGCCTTGCGAGTTGGGCCTTTGGTTTTGAACGTGACCTTGTCGCGGGCTTCCCATGCCGCTTCGACGATCTGTTGGGCATTCTTCACGGGGTTCTCCCTAAATTATTCAAAAATCCGGCGAGGTGGCTGGTGGTGTGGTGAACATAATCCGGCTTGTCCGCGCCGTTCAAGATATGGGCGTCGGCGTTGTCATCGGATGTGATCAACACCGTTGTCATGCCCAAGTCATGCGGGGCTTCGAGATTGCGCGCGATGTCTTCAAACATGGCTGAAGTTTTGGCGCGAATATTGGTGTGGCGGATAAATTTTTCGTAAGGACCGCGCTGGGGTTTTGGAATGTAGTCAGAATCCACAATATCAAAAATATCGTTGAAGTGGTGGGTGACGCCCAAACGCTGCAAGACGCTTTCAGCGTGCGCCACTGTGCCATTGGTGAAGATCAGCTTGCGGCCTGCCAAGGCGTTCAGCGCCTGATCAAGCGCCACGTCTTCCGGCACCGGCGCGTAATCAATATCGTGGGCGTGGTGGAGGAAGTATTTTGGATCAACCTCATGCTCCACCATGAGCCCGCGAAGGGTGGTTCCGTATTTATGAAACAGGCCCTTCTGAATGGCTTTGGCTTCGCCTGCGGGGACTTTCAGAATCTCAGAAACGAGACCCGTCATCTTCCTGTCGATTTGGTCGAACAGGCGGCAGGACGCGGGATAGAGCGTGTTATCGAGGTCAAACACCCAGGTATCGATGTGGTCAAAGCCTCTCATACGCCGGACCTTGAAACGCGGGTTCCCACGCCGTGAGGCGTCAGCAGTTCGAGGATGACGGAATGGGGAACGCGGCCATCCAGGATGATGACGCCTTCAACACCTGATTCAACGACTGCGGCCGCGCTCTCCACTTTTGGAATCATGCCGGCAGTGATCGTGCCATCGGCGATGAGTTCCGGAATGTCAGACAGCTTGAGTTCGCTGATGAGATTTTTGCTTTTGTCCAGAACGCCTGCGACATCGGTGAGCAGCAAGAGGCGCTTAGCCTGGGTTGCCGTTGCGATGGCGCCTGCCGCGGTGTCGGCATTCACGTTGAAAGTGTCGCCGTTGATGCCCACGCCAATGGGCGCAATGACCGGGATGGCATCGCTTCTCATGATGGTGTGCAGGATTTCCGTGTTGACGCGCGAGGGTTCGCCCACGAAGCCAAAATCCATTTCTTCCACTGTGCCCGTTATGGGATCGGTTTTTTTCCGGATGTAGCGCTCGGCCACCAGCAAATTACCATCCTTGCCGGAAATGCCAACGGCGCGGCCGCCGGCCTGCTGAATGGATGCGACGATTGATTTGTTGATGGAACCCGCCAGCACCATTTCAACCACTTCCATGGTGTCCTTGTCCGTGACGCGGAGGCCCTCGCGGAACTCGGCCTTCACGGCAAGTTTGTCGAGCATGCGGTTGATCTGGGGTCCGCCGCCATGAACCACGATGGGGTTGAGGCCACAGACTTTCAGCATCACCATGTCGCGGGCAAATTGCTGAGAGAGCTTGGGATCGATCATGGCATGGCCGCCAAACTTCACCACGATTACCTGATCATCATAGCGCTGCAGGAATGGCAGGGCTTCAGCGAGGATGCGGGCCGTATCATGAATAGGAATGTCGGTCATTTACGAGAATTTCCCAGCGATCATTTCGGGGCCTTATAGGGCAATTGTCCGGCTTGCCAAGATTGAACTTACAGGAGGGCTGCGATTTCGGCGCGAAGTTCCTCCAGACCGGTAAATTTTTCGCTGGATGTCGCATGGATCAGCGGAAAAGCAGCGGCGCGCTTCCTGACTTTGGCTTCAGTATCGGCATAGACCTTATCTATTTCGACTGCTTTCAACTTGTCGATCTTGGTGAGAACCAACTGGTAGGCAACGGCTGATTCGTCCAGCAAATCAAACATTTCCTCGTCGGCGGCCAAAACACCATGGCGGCTGTCGATGAGCACAAAAGTGCGAGTTAGTCCGGGACGCCCACGCAAGTAACCCCGCAGCATGGATTGCCATTTCTTGACTTCCTTCTTGGGGGCCTTGGCGTAACCATATCCGGGCATGTCGATCAGGGTTAAGGCATCGGCGATATTGAAGAAGTTCAACTCGCGGGTGCGGCCTGGCGTGTTGGAAGCCCGCGCCAGCTCCTTGACCCCAGTCAATGCGTTGATAAGCGAGGATTTGCCAACGTTGGAACGGCCAGCGAAGGCAATTTCAACGCCTTTGACGGGCGGCAGCTGATGGAGTGCGGCCACGCCCATAATAAATGTGGAAGGGGCGGAGAACAATCTCCGCCCGGCCAGAAGCTGATCGCTATTGAAGCGCCCGGTCAAGTTATCTTGGGCTTCTTTTTCAAAAACGGCAGGCTTTCCGCAATATTGCCGAAGAGGTCTATTTCGGTGCCATGACGCTTCATGATGTAGGATTGCTGGATGATTGAAAGCAGATTGCTCCAGGCCCAATAGATCACCAGCCCCACGGGAAAGCTTCCCAGCATGAACGTGAACATCACGGGCATCCAGTTGAAGAGGCTGGCTTGAACCGGGTCGGGGGGCGTGGGGTTCAGTCGCATCTGCACCCACATGGTGATGCCCATGAGGACTGGCCAAACGCCCAGAGCCAGAAACAGTGGTGGCGACCAGGGGATGAGGCCGAAGAGGTTGAACAGATTTGTGGGATCAGGGGCAGAGAGATCATGCACCCAACCGTAGAATGGCGCATGACGAAGTTCGATCGACGTCAGAATGACCTTGTAGAGCGAGAAGAAAACCGGAATTTGAACGATAACCGGCAAGCAGCCTGATACGGGCGAAACCTTTTCCTTCTTGTAGAGCTCCATCATACCCTGTTGTTGTTTGGCCCGGTCATCGGGATAAAGTTCCTTGAGCTTGGCCATTTCCGGCGCCAATTTTTTCATCTTGCTCATGGACGCATAGGATTTGTTGGCGAGCGGGAATACGGCGAGCTTGACCAAGACGGTTGCCATCAAGATTGCAATGCCGAAGTTTCCAACCAGGCTATTCAGGAAGTCGAGCAGATAGAACATGGGCTTGGTGATGGGAGAGAACCAGCCCCAATCGATCATGAAATCAAAATTTGCAATTTTGTATTTTTCGCCGATGGCCTGAATCGTCTTGACCACCTTGGCGCCGGCGAAGAGCTGGTCTTTGTAAACTGTGGTCGTGCCCGGCTGAACAACAATTGCTTCCTTCGCCAGATAGTCCACCTGATAGACGTCGCGATTGTTTTGCAATTGATGCTGGAAGCTTGATGAGAGCGATAGGGTTTGATCCGGAATCAAGGTTGCCGCCCAGTATTTGTCGGTAAAGCCGAGCCAGCCGCCGAGACTATCCACACGCGTTGGCTGTTCGGCGCCTTGCACATCGGAGTAGTGAACTTCCTGGAGCTTGTCACCCACGAAGGCCAGCATGCCCTCGAAGAACACCCACCAGCCGGCAACTTTTGGCGTATCCTGGCGCTGAATGCGGCCATAGGGAATGAGCGCTACTGCTGCTGGCGAATTATTCTGAACTGTTTGCAAGACAGTAAATACATAATGATCCTTGATTGAAATTTCACGGGTGAAGCTCAATCCCTCGCCATTGTCCCAGGTGAGCGTTAGAGGTTTGTCTATGGTCAAAACCGCACCGGCAGGAGCTGACCAGACAGTTTTTGCATCGGGGAGTTTTGCGGTGGTGCCGGTTGCGCCAACAAAGCCCTGCTCGGCAAAGAACGCATTGGGGGAGCCTGCAGGAGACAGCAGCACAATGGTCGGGCTCCTGGGATCAATGGTTTCGCGGTATTGGGCGAGATGAAGATCATCGAACTGTGCGCCAGCCAGATTGATTGACCCTTGCAATTCAGGTGTTTCAATTTTGATGCGTGGCGCTTTGGTCAAGACTTGTTCACGGGGAACCGCAACGGGCTGGGCTACTGTGGCCGGTGTGGTGGTCTGGGCTATCTCAGCTTGTTGCTTTGCCTTCTCAGCAATTGGACCAGCATAAAAATATTGCCAGCCAAAAATGATCGCCATTGACAGCACAATAGCCAGAATGAAATTCTTGTTGTTGTAGTCGGTCATGATTTACCTTTGTCAGCCATCACATGTGGCCCGCGATGCAGGCGTTGCAAGGCGGCACTGAGATCTTTCTGCAAGTCTTCGAAATTTCGTGTCGCCGTGGTCATTCGACCGATCAGCACATAATCAAATCCGGCTTGCGCCAATGGACCTATTGCCAACTTTGCGGCTTCGCGCATGCGGCGCTTGGACCTGTTGCGGATGACAGCATTGCCCAGTTTCTTGGTGCAGGTGAAACCAATGCGCGGAGGCCCAGCATCCAACCGGTTTCGCGCTTGCACCACCAGGCCAGGCGTTGCTTCTGACAACGCCCTTGCGGCGGCAATAAAATCCTGCCGACGCTTGAGGTGTTCCATCGTCGGGGATTAGGCCGAGAGCCGCTTGCGGCCCTTGGCGCGGCGGCGGGTAATCACGTTGCGGCCGCCAACCGTCGCCATGCGGCTACGGAACCCGTGCCGACGTTTGCGGACAATCTTGGACGGTTGATAAGTGCGCTTCACAATAGGTCTCCGTATCTTTCAGATTTCGCCTGTAAACACCAGTATTTCAAATACATAGCTCGTCTGCCTTGGCAGGCAAGCGGGGTGCCTTCAGGCGCTAAATCATTTCGCTTTCAAGGAATTCTGGCGGGTTATAGGGGTAAAGGCGTCAGAAAGTCAACGCATTGGAAACAAAGCGCACTCACGCATTTTACACGCGGCCTGAACTGTTCTCACGAGGCAGTGAGAGGGGCTATCGCTGTTTTGCTTAATGCGGCATGATTCAGGGATATTCAATCATGGAAACCAGCTTGTCACAGCCTCTCGCCCAGCAGCAAAAGCCAAATCGCTTCAAACGGTGGCTTCCGCTTATCGGGCTGCTGGCGTTGATCGGCCTGGTATTCTCTCTCGGTTTGCATGAATACCTGTCGCTTCAGACCATTGCCGACAACCGCGAAGCTCTGGAGACCTTTGTAACCGACAACTTGGCGCTGGCGCTCGTGATCTATGTTTTGGTTTACATCGTCATTGTGGCGCTTTCGCTCCCCGGAGCCGTATTCCTCAGCATTTTCGGAGGATTCATATTTGGTTGGGTGCTGAGCACCCCCGCCACTGTTGTTGCCGCGACAATCGGCGCCACAATCGTGTTTCAGATCGTCAAGACTTCACTGGGAGCGGCACTTGCGGAACGCGCCGGGCCCTTTGTGCAAAAGCTCTCGAAAGGCTTTGCCGAAGACAGTTTCCATTACCTGTTGTTCTTGCGGCTGGTGCCGGCATTTCCATTTTTTGCGGTGAATACCGTTGCCGGATTGGCGCGGGTCAAATTAAAGACTTTTGTCGTTGCCACGTTCTTTGGCATTATTCCCGCCACAATCGCGTTCAGTTTTGTGGGCTCCGGCCTTGACAGCGTCATTGACGCGCAAATGGCATCTTACAAAACATGCGTTGCGCAAAATGCGGCAGCAGATTGCAAGTTTGATATGTCACTTTCTTCGTTGATTACGCCGGAACTTTTGGTGGCGTTTGCCGCGCTGGGTGTCGTCGCAGTCATTCCCGTCATCATCAAAAAACTGAAACATCGCACATGATTTATGACATCGCAGTCATTGGAGCAGGCTCAGGCGGGCTGACTGTTGCAGCAGCGGCAGCGCAATTTGGACAGCGTGTCATCCTGTTTGAAAAAGGGAAAATGGGTGGCGACTGCCTGAACTACGGTTGCGTTCCATCCAAGGCGCTGATTGCCGCTTCAAAGCAAGCCCACGCGGTTAGAACTGCCGGCAAATACGGCATCGATGCTGGCGAGCCAAAAGTGAATTTCAAAAAGGTTCAAGCCTATGTGCGGAGCGTGATTGGCGCCATTGAGCCCAATGATTCGGTTGAGCGGTTCGAAAAGCTTGGCGTGAAAGTTGTTTCGAACGCTGCAAAGTTTATTGACGCCAAGTCAGTGGAGGCAGGTGGCGTGACTTACCGGGCCAAGCGCATTGTCATTGCCACCGGCTCGCGGGCTGCAGTTCCCGCCATTCCGGGCCTGGCTGATGTTGCCTATCTCACCAATGAAACCATTTTTGAAAACACTGTTCTGCCTGAACATCTTGTCATCATTGGTGGCGGACCTATCGGCATGGAGCTGGCGCAGGCGCATCGGCGACTGGGATCAGAGGTCACGGTGCTCGAAGCATTTGATCCGCTGGCCAAAGATGATCCAGAACTCACCAGCATTGTGTTGGAGAGCCTGCGGGCTGATCGCATCAAAATTTTGGCGCGGGTCGCAATCAAGAAAGTCTCAAAAACAAACGCCGGGTTTGTGGTTGAAACAGAAGCCAACGGCGACATCACGGGAAGCCATCTGCTGGTTGCTGCCGGCCGCATCGCCAACGTGGAGGGCATGAACCTGGAAGCCGCAGGCGTTGCCTATACCACGCGCGGCATCACTGTTGATGCGGGGCTTCGAACTTCCCAGCGCACCATTTATGCCATTGGCGATGTGGCAGGTGGCCTGCAATTTACCCATGTGGCGGGCTATCAGGCAGGACTGGTCATCCGCAACGCCCTGTTCAGATTGCCGGTCAAAAACCGCACCGACATTATTCCCCACGTGACCTATACTGATCCCGAACTGGCGCATGTGGGCCATACGGAAAGCTCCGCCAAGAAGGAGTTTGGCGAAGCTGTCAAAGTTTTGCGGTGGCCCTTTCATGACAATGACCGGCCCAAGCGGAGGGCAAGACCACTGGCCTGGTCAAGGCGGTTGTCGGCAAGGGCGGCAGGATTCTGGGCGCCAGCATTGTGGGTTCGCAAGCGGGCGAACTTATCCAGCCGTGGGTTTTGGCCATGAGCAACGGCTTGAAAATCAAGGCCCTTGCGAACATGGTGGCGCCCTACCCCACTTTGGGGGAAGCCAATCGGCGGGCGGCTGTCAGTTATTATTCGGGTCTCACGTCCAACCCTTACGTGCTTGGAGCACTTCGGTTTTTAGAGAAATTGGGTTAGACTTCACCCCGCATGAGTGAAAGCATCAAGAAGGACCAGAACAAACAGCCGGACCTCATCCGCGGACTTTCCGGCAAGGTGCTTTTGCTGACCATCATTTTTGTGATGCTTGGCGAGGTTTTGATTTTTCTGCCATCGATTGCGAATTACCGCATTCAATGGCTGAAGGGGCGCATTGCCCAGGCCGAAATCGCTGCCCTTGCGGTGGAGGCGGCACCTGACCAATTGCTGTCGAGCGATTTGCGCAGCGAAATCCTCATGGGTGCCGGCGTGCTGGTCGTCTCGCTGCAAAAAGGCGAGAGCCGCCGACTGGCGCTGCGGGGCGATGGCGACTACATGATCGATGCCAGTTTCGATCTCCGTGATTTCATGTGGTATGATGCGATAGGCGATGCATTTGGGGCGATGCTGGCGGGGGAGGACCGCGTTATCGGGGTCATCGACAAGCCTCCCAATATGAGCGGCGACCTCATCGAGATAGCACTCAACGAAAAGCCGCTGCGGAGCGCCATGTTTGGCTATGCCATCAACATTCTGCTGTTGTCGATATTCCTGTCTCTGCTCGTGGCGGGCATGATTTTTGGAGTTTTGAATTGGGTGCTGGTGAAGCCCATGCAGCGCATCACGCGCAACATGGTGGCCTTTGGTCAAAACCCGCAGGATTTTTCGCAGATTATTTCACCCTCTTCGCGGCGTGATGAAATTGGCATTGCCGAGCGCGAGTTGCATGACATGCAGCGCGAACTGGCAACCATGCTGCAACAGAAAAACCATCTTGCCGCATTGGGGTTGGCGGTGAGCAAAGTCAGCCATGACTTGCGCAATATGCTGACGTCGGCCCAGCTCATCTCCGACCGATTGGCAATGGCCGATGATCCGACGGTTAAACGTTTTGCACCAAAACTGATCGGATCGCTCGACCGGGCGATTGAATTTCTGAGTCAGACGCTAAAATTCGGCAAGGCGCAGGAACTGCCGCCCAACCGCGAAAAACTTGGCCTCCGGGATATTGTCGAAGAGGTGATCGACAATGCCGTGGTGCAGCCAACAAGCCGGATTGCCATTCTCAACAATGTGCCAGTCAGCGTTTCGATTGATGCGGACCGCGAACAATTGATACGTGTGCTGACAAATTTGGCGCGAAATTCGATTCAGGCCATAGAAACCCTGCAGGCCGAACGCGGCGATGTTTCAGAGGGCAAGTTGAGCATATTTGCCAGGCGCGAGGGCAGCGTTGCCGTTGTCGAAGTCAGGGACAATGGCCCCGGCATTCCCATGCAGGTTCGCGAACGACTGTTTGAGGCCTTTCAAAGTGCCGCGCGACCGGGCGGCACTGGTCTGGGCCTGGCAATTGCTGCTGAACTGGTGCGCGCCCATGGCGGCGAGATCAGGCTGCAAGAGTCGACAGAGACGGGCGCATGTTTTGTGGTCACCATCCCGGACCGCGTGACGCAATTGCGCAATGGGCGCGGCCTGGAGACCAAAACAACCCTTGAAGCCTGAGCTTCTGAGTAAGGCTTGCAATGGCTGCATTGGCGTATTAAGGAACCCCCATTCCTGCTACATCGCGCGCCCTTAGCTCAGCTGGATAGAGCACCAGACTACGAATCTGGGGGTCAGGAGTTCGAATCTCTTAGGGCGCGCCAGTTTTTTCACTGCCTGGAAAATTTTATAAAGAACGCTAGCCGCATTCCAGTCGCACATTTCACATGTGCTATGCGGCCAATGTCCGGGCTCATCTCGCGGGGCTGCACCCATGCTGCTTCTCATTGCCGATTAAAAGCTTCCTCGTGACGGCGTTTGAAGGCGCGCTCTTCCAGGGCCAGGGCAGCGTTCACTGTGAGCGGCTGGCCTTGGGCCCATTGGACGTCTTCGCGGGTGACGCCTATGTCCGCCAAAATGTAGTCGTCGAAATCCTGCAGGCTGGCGACGCGGCGCCTGGCCTTCCAGTTGCGGATCAGGCGGTAAAAAATTGACTGCCCGTGAGCTTCCTCATGGAATACGGCGCGGGTTAGGGCATAGTCTCTCATGGCAATTCTCCTTATTTGCAGAAACCCATATTTTCTGCATTAACTTGTTGATATATAATCCAAAAATCACGTTTTTGATGATGCATTATTGAAGATTTCTATTGATTAGTCCAACGAATGTATTTTATGATATCCATAACTATCCCTGATGGAACGAGGTGAACCATGATTGCCAATCTTGATGTTGATCTGTTGAAGACGTTTCTGGCCATTGCCGATAATGGCAGTTTCACGCGGGCTGCCGAGGAGGTTCACAAGACCCAGTCGGCGGTTTCCATGCAGATGAAGCGGCTGGAAGATTTGGTGGGGAGCGCGTTATTTGCGAAAGACGGGCGGATGAGCCGCTTCACGCCGGACGGCGAGAGGCTGGTTGATTATGCCAGGCGCATTGTGGCGATGAACGATGAGGCGGTTTCAGCTTTCACCAAACCAGAGCTGACAGGCGCCATTCGCTTTGGCACGCCCGATGATTATGCCGACAAGTTCCTGCCGGAAATTCTGGCGCGCTTTGCCCGCACGCACCCGCTGGTGACGGTGGATGTGGACTGCCTGAACAGCGCAGTTTTGTTTGACCGGGTTAAACGCAGCGAAATGGATTTGGCGGTGGTGACGTTCGGCTGCGATATTATTACGGACGAGCCGGTGCGGCGTGAAAAACTGGTATGGGTCACGTCGGCTCGCCACAGCGTTCATATGCTCGATGTGCTGCCGCTGGCGATTTCCCATGCGGGCTGCGATTGGCGCAGCAAGGTTTTGAAGTCACTTGACCGGCAGAGCCGGAAATTCCGCGTGGCCTATTCCACGCCCAATTCAAATGCCGTGAACGCGGCAGTCATGCAAGGCCTGGCAGTTGGCGCCATGCCGGAACTCTGCGTGCGGCCAGGCATGCGGGTTCTCACCGAGAAGGACGGGTTTCCCACGCTTGGAACTTTCGATATCGGGCTGGTGCGCAAGCCCGGAAAATCCAACACGGCCATTGAAGCGCTGGCGCGGCATGTGACGGAGAGCCTGTCAAATCTCAAAATGCAGATGATTGCGGCTGAATAGGTGCGAGCCTAGCTTTCATCTTTTGAAAGCACGAAGTTCCATTCGACTTCCCAGTGATCATCGATCTTGCGGAAATCGGCGATCAGGCTTTCCTTGACACCAAACACGGCATCCTTCTTCAACCACGGGCAATCGGGGGTGAAGATATGGGTGGTGACGGCACGGAAGCCTGGCGCACTGACAATGAAATGAATATGTGCCGGCCGGTTGGGATCACGGTCCAGAGCTTTCAGCATTTTGCCGACAGTGCCATCATCGGGGATGGGATAGTAACGCGGGTAGACGGATTGGAAATGGAATTTTCCATCCGCATCTGAGGTGAAAATTCCGCGCAGATTGTTGGCGGGCTGGATATCCTTCTGCTGGACGTCGTAATAGCCATCGTCATTGGTTTGCCAGACATCGAGCGTAGCACCTTCGACCGGATTTCCCTTTGCATCGCGCACCTGACCAAAAACCCGCAGCGGCTCGCCCTTGCCGTCGAGGCAGATGTTGGCGCCATTGGGATAGCGAGGTGCACCCGACACATGAAAGGGGCCCAGCACAGTTGATTCCGTTTCGCCGGAGTTGCTGCGGTTATTGATGGTTTCAACCAGCATGGAAATTCCCAGCGTGTCTGACAGCAGGATGAATTCCTGCCGCCGTTCAGTCGACATATGACCGGTCTTGGTGAGGAACTCGATGCCTTGCATCCATTCATCCAGGGTTGGCTCGGTTTCCTTGATCGCCGCATGAAGATGGCGCACGAATGCCTCGACAATTTGCTTCACGCGCGGATTGGCATGGGGTCCGGATCTCGCGATTACAACATCTTCAGAATGCTCTTCGCTGAAGTAGGCTTTGTCTTCCATGGCGGTTAATTCCCTAAAGCCAGAACGCGAGGGGGCCTGAACAACAATGACCGGCCCTAAAATCCAATCTTGTCGGCGCCCTTCAATGCCAACATGGTGCGGGCTTCATCTGGGCTGGCAATTTCAAAACCCAATTCCTCGATGATGCGGCGGATCTTGGTCACCTGCTCGGCATTGGAAGTTGCCAGTTTTCCCTTGCCAATATAGAGGCTGTCTTCAAGGCCCACCCGCACATTGCCACCCATCATGACGGCCTGGGTTGCGAAAGGCATTTGATTTTTGCCAGCAGCGAGCACCGACCATTGATAGGCATCGCCAAACAATCTGTCGGCAGTCTCTTTCATGAACATGAGGTTGCGCATCTCAGCTCCGATGCCGCCAAGGATTCCGAATATCATTTGGACAAAGAAGGGAGCTTTCACCAAGCCACGGTCAACGAAATGCGCCAGGTTATAGAGATGGCCCACATCATAGCACTCATGTTCAAAGCGGGTTCCATGCTGGTCGCCCATGGTTTTCATGATGCGGTCAATGTCGCGAAAGGTGTTGCGGAAAATCATGTCTTCGGAGGCGCGAAGATAAGGTTCCTCCCAGTCATGTTTCCAGTTTTTGTAGCGGTCCGCCAGGGGATGCAGGGCAAAATTCATGGAGCCCATGTTGAGGGAACACATTTCAGGCCTCAACGCGTTGGGGCCTTCGAGGCGCTGATCAACCGTCATGATCATGCTGCCGCCGGTGGTGATGTTGATCACCGCGTCGCAGCCCTGCTTGATGCGCGGCAGGAACTCCATAAAGACGGCCGGGTCCGGCGTCGGTTTTCCGGTTGCGGGATTGCGCGCGTGCAAATGCAAAATGGCAGCGCCGGCCTTGGCTGCATCAATGGCCTGTTCGGTGATTTGTGCCGGCGTTATGGGCAGCGCATCAGACATGGTTGGCGTGTGGATGCTGCCAGTGATGGCGCAGGAGACAATGATTTTACGGGCCGGGGGTTTTGCCATGTGTGATCTTCCGGAAATGAACGGGCTGATTGGAGCCTAAACCAAGCCCTGAAACAACTCAAAAGTCCAGAGAATTGGTGG
>JANNXN010000066.1:0-5688 GCA_031409595.1 Rhodobiaceae bacterium | reverse complement strand
GCGTTTGAACCTGAATGATGCGTTGCAGCGCGTCGAGAAAATCTATCGTCCCTATCACCGGACACTGAAGGCGTTGCTGGATGAAGTCATCACCAACGTGGGCCGTGTCCTGCTGCTCGATTGTCATTCCATGCCCACAAGCGCCACCAACGGCAGCAATCAAGCCGCTGTCGATGTTGTGATTGGTGACCGTTTTGGGGCGTCATGCCAGGAAGATATTACGGTCTATCTGGAAGACCTGCTGCGCGCTGAAGGCCTTCGGGTGGCGCGCAACAAACCCTATGCCGGCGGTTTTGTGACGCAAAATTATGCCGCCCCAAACCTGGGCAGCAATGTCCTGCAAATTGAAATCAGCCGCGGTCTTTACATGAACGAAGTGCGATTTGAAAAAACCGGCAACTTTGACCTGCTGCAAGCAAAGCTGCGCCATATCCTGAAAAACCTGCTGGAAACCCTGTCCGAACAGGCCGAGCCAAAAAGACTGGCGGCGGAATAAAAAAAGGGGCCGAAACACCAAAGTGATCGGCCCAAGTCTAGGGAGGAAACGCCCAAGAAGGGCTGTGAGAGGAGTACTAGTCTCTGTCTCACAAGACGAATATGGCACTGCAACATGCATAAATCAATACCGCTGGTTAAATTACTTTCCAAATGATCAAGAAAATGCGTGCCAACCATCTTCGATAAATCTTATAATTTATTGGTTTTATTATGTATTTATCAGGAAATGGGCCCTGTAACTTTAATGACACAGTAACCATGCAAAATTTACATGACCATGAAAATAATTGTGCAATGCAGCAAATAACCGACTTGTTGAGCCTGCTTGAGCCCCGCACAACATTCCTATAGGCAAGGTAAGATCAAACAACGGGGTTTCAATGGGCGCACCTGCAGACTGGATTGAGTTGACAAATTTTGCGGTTGCCCTGGCCCGGGCTTCGGAAGCTGCAATCCTCCCCTATTTCCGGCGTAACACCCCAATTGACGTGAAGCCCCACATTGCCTGGGATCCGGTGACCGAGGGAGACCGCGCCGGCGAACGCATCATCCGCAAAATGATCGAGGAGCGCTTTCCCGATCACGGCATCAATGGCGAGGAATATGGAATAAAAGAGGGAAAATCCGGCTTCACCTGGGTTCTTGATCCGGTCGACGGAACCCGTTCATTTGTTTGCGGCCTGCCAACCTGGGCAACGCTGATCGGCCTCACCTATGAAGGAAAACCGGTTGTTGGCGTCATGAACCAGCCCTTCGTCGGCGACCTGTTCTATGGCAATGCCCACGGCGCCTGGAACGACTACCGGGGAACCATCGAACCCATTCGCACGCGCCGGGAAATCCCCGTCAACAATGCCGCAGCAGGCACAACAGCGCCCGAACTTTACCGCAGCGATGAAGACCAGCAGGCCTTCCAAAACCTGCAACGGGCCGTGAAACTCATGCGTTTCGGCGGAGACGCCTATTTCTTTGCACTTGTAGCCTCTGGCCACATGGATTTGGCCCTCGACTCGGGCCTCCAATCCTACGACATCGCAGCCCTCATACCCATTATTGAAGGTGCCGGAGGTGCAGTGGGAAGCTGGAGCGGCGATACCCCGGCAGAAGGTGGCAATATTATTTGCGCGGGCTCCAAAGCCCTGCTGCAGGAAGCAATTGGAGTGATGACACGATGACGCCATTCAAATCATGGCAGGAACTCGCGGCCACCTTGATAAATGTCGCGGCCGGTCGCGCCGCCGCTGACATGGTGATCAAAAACGGGCGCTGGGTGAACGTGCATTCCGGCGAAATCATCCCGGCAACTGACGTGGCCATCGCCGGTGGGCGCTTTGCCTATGTGGGCCCCAATGCCACTGCCATGATTGGCAAGAACACGACGGTTATCGAAGCCAACGACCGTTACCTCATTCCCGGTTTTTGCGATGCCCACATGCATGTTGAAAGCGGCATGGTGACCGTCACCGAATTTGCCCGCGCCGTAATTCCCCACGGCACAACATCCATGTTCATTGACCCCCACGAGATTGCCAACGTGTTGGGTCTGGCTGGCGTGAAGCTCATGCATGATGAGGCCATGGGGCTTCCCATCAACGTATTCGTGCAAATGCCAAGTTGTGTCCCAAGTGCGCCGGGCCTTGAAAATCCCGGCGCCGCCATCACGCCGGAAGATGTTTCTGTCGCCATGACCTGGCCAAATATCATTGGCCTCGGTGAAATGATGAATTTTCCCGGCGTTGCCAACTGCGATCCAAAAATGCTGGCCGAAATCGCCGCAACCCAGGCCGCCGGAAAAGTTGTCGGCGGCCATTATGCATCACCAGATTTGGGTGCACCCTTCCACGCCTACGCAGCAGGCGGCCCCGCCGACGATCATGAGGGCACAACGGTCGATGACTGCATTGCCCGTGTCCGCCAGGGCATGCGCGCCATGCTGCGCCTGGGTTCCGCCTGGTATGACGTGGCAGCCCAGATCAAGGCCGTAACCGAGCGCGGGATTGACAGCCGGAATATTATTCTGTGTACAGATGATTGCCATTCCGGCACCCTTGTTTATGAGGGCCACATGAACCGCGTGCTGCGCCACGCCATAGCCCAGGGCTTGAAACCGGTGACCGCCATACAAATGGCAACGCTGAACACCGCCCAGCACTTTGGCCTCGAGCGCGAATTGGGGTCCATCACGCCCGGTCGCCGGGCTGATGTGGTTATTTCATCTGACCTGATTTCGCTGCCCATTGAAATGGTGATCGGCCGCGGACAGGTGATGGCGGAAAACGGGAAGCTCACCCGCGAGCCGCCCAAGTTCAACTACCCCGCCGCCGCCAGGAAAACCATGAACGTGGGTGGCCTGCTCCGTGAAAGGAATTTCGAAATAGCAGCCCCAAAAGGCGCCAACACAGTTGAAGCCCGCGTCATCGGCATCATCGAAAATCAGGCTCCCACCAGGGCGCTGCAACGGTCTTTAAAAGTTGAATCCGGTCTGGTTGAGATGGATCGCGGAAATGATGTTTGCCAGATTTCCATCGTCGATCGTCACCATGCCTCCGGCACCGTCGTCAACGCCTATGTGTCAGGCTTTGGCTATAACGTTGATTGCGCCATCGCCAGTACCGTAGCCCATGACAGCCATCACATCATTGTGGTGGGAACCAATCGCGCTGACATGGTGCAGGCTGCAAATGTCTTGAGTGAAATCGGTGGCGGAGTCGTAGTTGTAAGCAAGGGCGTTGAGCTCGCTCGCATTGAATTGCCAATAGCTGGGTTGATGTCAACAGAGCCTGCGGAAATTGTTGCGGCAAAGGCTGAAAAAATGGTCGCCGCCATGAAGGCCTGTGGCTGCAGCTTGAACAACGCCTACATGCAGCATTCACTTCTGGCGCTGGTTGTAATTCCTGAGCTTCGGATTTCAGATGCCGGTTTGATAGACGTCACAACGTTTCAAAAAGTCGATCTTTTCGTCAGCTCGCGGTGAGTGGTCAGTCGTCCCTGTAAACCCGCTCGCGCCTCTCGTGGCGTTCCTGTGCCTCAATCGACAGCGTTGCAATCGGGCGCGCGTCCAAACGTTTCAGGCTAATGGGATCGCCTGTCTCTTCGCAATATCCATAAGAGCCATCACTGATGCGCTGCAGGGCCGCTTCAATTTTTGAAATAAGTTTGCGTTGCCGGTCACGGGCACGCAGTTCAAGCGAGCGGTCGGTTTCCGAAGAGGCCCTGTCTGCCAGATCTGGCAAAACATGATTCTCGTCCTGCAGGTGTGAGATGGTTTCTTTGCTTTCCCGGAGAAGCTCTTCCTTCCAGGCGTTCAACTTGCTGCGAAAGTAGGCCGTCTGCCGCTCATTCATGAACGGCTCATTGTCGTTAGGCTTATAATCCATATCGACCAGTACATTCATCAATAGTCTCTCCAACCTGACGTCGCGGCGGCGCTTATAGCGAGCTTAGGTTGCTTCGACAATAGCCATGAATTTATTAACTTTTTCTAATCGGGCGAACCCTGCCCAGAACGTCAGGTGCCGCGCGAACGGGCTTCATCAAGCTTGTCACGAAGCTGCATCCACCAATAGGAAGCCTGAACTCCCAGGCGCCCCAACAGCCCCCGGCCCACTGCGGCGCAAAAGGCGTAAACCGCCGGTATTCATCATCATTCTTCGCAATAGCCCGCGCCAATAATTGCCCGGCCATGGCCGTTGTATTCATGCCATGCCCACCGAATGCCGTGGCAAACCACTGCCCCTCTGCATCCCGCCCGATCAGCGGCATTTTGTGCAGCGCATAAGCCATCAACCCGGCCCATGAATAGTCAATGCGCGGATTTCCAAGCTGTGGAAAAGTCGAAACCATATCGCGCTTCATCTGCTCGGCCAGGCGGCTGGGCTCGGAAATCCGGGTCGTGATATTGCCGCCCCACAAAATTCGACCGCCATCAATCAGGCGGTAATAATTTCCCGCCCGCCGCGTATCTGAAGCCGAAGCCGACGTGCGAATGGCATCCTGTTTCAAAGGCTCGGTCACCGCAACATAGGTTGCAACTGGCAACACCGCCCCGCCCGATGCCGCATGGATGGTCCTGTCCAGAGACGCCACACAGTGAACCATATGGCGGGCCGTAACGTCGCCATCACGCGTGCGCACCCGCCATTCCGCCCCGTGCCTTTCCACCGAAAGTGCTGCCGTATTTTCATGGATTGCAGCGCCACTTGCTTCAGCTTTTTTCGCCAGCATCAGGGCATACCGCAAGGGATGGAAATGAAACGCCTGCCGGTTGAGCAGGCTTTCAAAATAGCGCGTTGAATTCAGCTGTTCCCGCGTTTGCGCGACCGGCTGGTAAGCGAAATCCTCGCCATAGTCCCTGGCCATCATGTCGCGATTTTTGCGCAAACCGCCAGTATCCCGGTGCCGAAGTGCAGCAATCCAGCCCTCCCCCATCTTGATCGAAGCATCGCCTTCAGAAATTTCCCGCCGCACATATTCGCTGCCAGCTTTCGAAAGCCCATAGAGTGCTTGCGCCGCATCAAGCCCAACGCGCGCCTGAATGTTCCCGATGCCTTCGGCAAATCCGTTGGAAACGAATCCCCCATTGCGCCCCGATGCCGCCCAGGCAATTCTTTTTGCCTCAAGCAGCACAACGTTAACATTCAGCCGCGCCAGTTCCAGCGCCGTGGTCAGTCCCGCAAGCCCGCCGCCAATCACGCAAACCTCAGCCTTTACGGCCCCCCGCAAAGAAGCCCGCGAACTCCCCCGCCCCGCCGTAGCCTCATACCAGGTCTGAACTTCGTTAACGTGCTGTATCATTCTGCACTTCTTATTTCTCCGTTGGCTTAACGCAATATTAGCTGAACTCGTCCAAGTTTAGTGAAGTGTAATTCGACGGTGGGAATCTATCATGCGTATCGTTTCAGCATCAGCAGTAATCTTGTCCGCATTCGCATTGAGCGCATGTGCGGGCGGATCAATGACGAGCAACGCCCTGTCGGCCATGGGTTCACTGCCATGCAGCCTCGATCAGGTTTGCCCCACGCCAACACCACCCGGCCCAACGCCACCACCTGTTGTAACCCCACCCGGGACAACCCCACCCAACACCGGCAACACCACAAATTTGGCAACCGGTGACAAGACCATTGCCTTGGAATCAGCCGTTCTTGTGTCACCCCTGACCGGAGCCCTTTCGACCCTTACCAGAACCGC
>JANNXN010000065.1:0-24680 GCA_031409595.1 Rhodobiaceae bacterium | reverse complement strand
GACGCGTGAACGCGCTGGATTTGAAGTGCGCGACGTGCATCCAACGCATTATGGCCGCATCTGCCCGATCGAAACCCCGGAAGGCCCGAACATCGGATTGATCAACTCGCTGGCGACTTATGCCCGCGTGAACAAGTATGGGTTTATCGAAACGCCTTATCGCACGGTGGAGAACGGCAAGGTTTCGAAGGACGTGGTTTATCTCTCGGCAATCGAAGAAGGCAAGCACTTCATCGCGCAGGCCAACGTAGCGCTCACCAAGGATAACAAGTTTGCCGAGGAATTGGTAATTGCGCGCAACTATGGCGACGTGTTGCCGGTTCCGGCGGACAAGATTGACTATGTGGATGTTTCTCCGAAGCAACTTGTTTCGGTTGCGGCAGCGCTCATTCCGTTTCTTGAAAACGATGACGCCAACCGCGCTTTGATGGGTTCAAACATGCAGCGCCAGGCGGTGCCATTGGTTCGCACCAATGCACCGCTGGTTGGCACTGGCATGGAATCTATCGTGGCGCGCGATTCGGGTGCGGCAATCGGTGCGCGACGCACAGGCATTGTTGACCAGGTTGATGCCAAGCGCATTGTTATTCGCGCAACGGAAGAAACCGATCCTTCTAAGTCTGGCGTTGACATCTATACGCTCGCCAAATTCCAACGCTCGAACCAGAACACTTGCATCAATCAGCGTCCGCTGGTCCGTGTAGGTGATCAGATCAAGCAGGGCGACATCATTGCAGATGGCCCATCCACCGATCTTGGTGACTTGGCGCTTGGGCAGAATGTGCTTGTGGCGTTCATGCCCTGGAATGGCTACAATTTCGAAGACTCCATTCTGTTGTCTGAGCGCATCGTCAAGGACGACGTTTTCACGTCCATCCACATCGAAGAGTTTGATGTGATGGCGCGTGATACAAAGCTTGGGCCGGAAGAAATCACTCGCGACATTCCAAACGTTGGCGAGGAATCCCTGAAGAACCTGGATGAAGCCGGCATCGTTTATATCGGTGCAGAGGTGAAGCCGGGCGATATTCTTTGCGGCAAGATCACGCCCAAGGGCGAGTCCCCCATGACGCCAGAAGAAAAATTGCTGCGTGCAATTTTCGGTGAAAAGGCTTCGGATGTTCGCGATACATCGCTTCGCCTGCCGCCTGGCGTGGCCGGAACTGTTGTTGAGGTCCGCGTGTTCAACCGCCACGGTGTGGACAAGGACGAGCGCGCGTTGGCAATTGAGCGCGAAGAAATTGAGCGCCTAGCAAAAGATCGCGATGACGAACTCAAGATTCTTGATCGTAACGCCTATGGCCGTTTGCATGACTTCCTGAACGGCAAGAACGCAACCGGCGGCCCGCGCGGCCACAAGGTTGATGGCAAGATCACGGAGAAAATCCTTGAGGATATTCCGCGCTCGCAGTGGTGGAGCCTTGCTTTGGACAATGAAAAGTCCATCGCCGAGCTCGAAGCCATGAAGCTTCAGTATGATGAAGCCAAGAAGCGTCTTGAAACCCGTTTCCTTGACAAGGTTGAGAAGCTGCAACGTGGCGATGAACTGCCGCCAGGCGTCATGAAGATGGTAAAGGTGTTTGTGGCCGTTAAGCGCAAGATTCAACCTGGCGACAAGATGGCTGGCCGCCATGGCAACAAGGGCGTGGTTTCACGCATCGTGCCGATTGAAGACATGCCGTTTCTTGAAGACGGAACGCATGTTGATATCGTTCTGAACCCGCTCGGCGTGCCTTCGCGCATGAACGTTGGGCAGATTCTTGAAACCCATTTGGGCTGGGCCTGTGCGGGTCTTGGAAAGCAAGTCAGCGCCATGCTGGATGCTTATCAGGAAAGTCAGAAAATCAAGCCGCTTCGCGATGGTCTCTCCAAGATCTATGGCAAGAATGATGAGCTTGATGGCCTTGATGATGCTGAGTTGGTTGAGTCAGCGGAAAACCTCCGTCGTGGTGTTCCTATCGCAACGCCGGTATTTGATGGCGCCCGTGAGGAAGACATTGCCAAGATGTTGACCGACGCTGGCCTCGCGACGTCTGGTCAATCGACGCTTTACGATGGCAAGACCGGCGAAGTTTTTGACCGACCTGTCACCGTTGGGTACATCTATATGCTGAAGCTTCACCATTTGGTGGATGATAAGATCCACGCCCGTTCCATTGGTCCATATTCACTTGTTACCCAGCAGCCGCTGGGCGGCAAGGCGCAGTTTGGTGGCCAGCGCTTCGGTGAAATGGAAGTGTGGGCCTTGGAAGCCTATGGTGCTGCCTACACGTTGCAGGAAATGTTGACGGTGAAATCCGATGACGTTGCGGGCCGCACAAAGGTTTATGAAGCCATTGTACGCGGCGATGATGCCTTCGAATCCGGCATTCCTGAAAGTTTCAACGTGCTGGTCAAGGAAATGCGATCACTCGGTCTCAACGTGGAATTGCAAAATTCCCAGCAGTCATAAAATTAATTCTACGGCAAAGAGGAGCAAAGACACATGAACCAAGAGGTCATGAACGTTTTCAGCCCAGCAGTTACGGCGCAGGCATTCGATCAAATCCGCATCTCGATTGCATCGCCTGAGAAGATTCTTTCGTGGTCATTCGGCGAAATCAAGAAGCCGGAAACGATCAACTATCGGACGTTCAAACCAGAGCGCGATGGTTTGTTCTGCGCCCGGATTTTCGGGCCGGTGAAGGACTACGAATGCCTGTGCGGCAAGTACAAGCGGATGAAGTATAAAGGCATCATCTGTGAAAAATGCGGCGTCGAAGTCACGCTTTCGAAAGTGCGGCGCGAGCGCATGGGCCATATTGAGCTGGCTGCACCTGTTGCCCACATCTGGTTCCTGAAGTCGCTGCCATCGCGCATTGCGTTGCTGCTCGACATGCAATTGAAGGAAGTTGAACGCGTATTGTATTTTGAACAATACATCGTTCTCGAACCGGGCCTCACCCCGTTGAAGCCCCGCCAGACATTGACCGAGAGTGAATACATCAAGGCTCAGGAAGATTATGGCGATGACAGCTTTACGGCTTCAATTGGCGCCGAAGCTGTGCGTGAAATGCTTATGGCTATTCAGCTTGAACAATTGCGCGAGCAACTGCGTGAAGAGCTTAAGGTTGCCACGGGCGATTTGAAGCCCAAGAAGATTGCCAAGCGTTTGAAGATTGTGGACTCGTTCATTGAATCTGGCAACCGTCCGGAATGGATGATTCTCACTCAAGTGCCAGTCATTCCGCCAGAGCTTCGGCCGCTTGTTCCATTGGATGGCGGTCGGTTTGCCACCTCCGATTTGAACGATCTTTATCGCCGCGTGATCAACCGCAACAACCGCCTGAAGCGCCTGATCGAACTGCGTGCGCCAGACATTATCGTGCGCAACGAGAAGCGCATGTTGCAGGAGTCGGTTGATGCCTTGTTTGACAATGGCCGTCGCGGTCGCGTCATCACTGGCGCCAACAAGCGTCCGCTGAAGTCGTTGGCTGACATGCTCAAGGGCAAGCAAGGGCGTTTCCGCCAGAACTTGCTCGGCAAGCGCGTGGATTATTCGGGCCGCTCGGTGATCGTGGTGGGTCCCGAACTCAAGCTGCATCAGTGCGGCTTGCCGAAGAAAATGGCGCTTGAGCTGTTCAAGCCGTTTATCTACTCGCGCCTTGAAGCCAAGGGGCTTTCTTCCACCGTGAAGCAGGCAAAGAAGCTGGTTGAAAAAGAGAAGCCGGAGGTTTGGGATATTCTCGATGAGGTTATCCGCGAGCATCCCGTCATGCTCAACCGCGCACCGACGTTGCATCGTCTTGGCATCCAGGCCTTTGAACCTGTGCTGATCGAGGGTAAGGCCATTCAGCTTCACCCGCTTGTCTGCACGGCATTCAACGCTGACTTTGACGGCGACCAGATGGCAGTTCACGTGCCGCTGTCGCTTGAGGCACAGCTGGAAGCCCGCGTGTTGATGATGTCCACCAACAACGTGCTGCATCCTGCCAACGGTCAGCCGATCATCGTGCCATCGCAGGATATCGTGCTGGGGCTCTATTATCTTTCAATCATGAAGAACGGCGAAGCTGGCGAAGGCAAGGCCTTTGGCAACACGGCTGAAATTGATCATGCCCTGGCTGCAGGCGTTATCACGCTTCACACCAAGATCAAGGGCCGCATCAAGGAAGTTGGTCCTGAAGGCAAGGTTATCAATCGTACGATCGAGACCACGCCTGGCCGCATGAAGATTGGTGAACTGCTGCCGCTGTCAACGAACATCTCATATGACCTTTGCAACAAATTGATGACCAAGCGCGAAATTTCCAAGATGATCGACGCGGTTTATCGCCATTGCGGTCAGAAGGAATCGGTTGTGTTCTGCGACCGGATCATGGCGCTTGGATTCTATAACGCTTACAAAGCAGGCATTTCCTTCGGCAAGGATGACATGGTTATCCCGAAGGCTAAGGAAAAACTGGTTTCGCAAACGCGCGAACTGGCCAAGGAATATGAGCAACAGTACATTGACGGCCTGATTACTCAGGGCGAGAAGTACAACAAGGTTGTTGATGCCTGGGCCAAGTGCACCGACAAGGTCGCCGAAGAAATGATGGCCGGCATTCAAGCTGTCCAGATCGACGAGAAGACCGGCCGGGAAAAGCCGATCAACTCGGTTTACATGATGAGCCATTCAGGGGCGCGAGGTTCGCCAGCGCAAATGAAGCAGCTCGCCGGCATGCGTGGTCTTATGGCCAAGCCGTCGGGCGAGATCATCGAAACGCCGATCATTTCGAACTTCAAGGAAGGCCTCTCGGTTCTTGAATACTTCAACTCCACCCACGGCGCCCGCAAGGGTCTGGCTGATACGGCGTTGAAGACTGCGAACTCGGGTTACCTGACGCGCCGTCTGGTTGACGTGGCGCAGGATGCCATCATCAGCCAGGAAGATTGCGGCACGAAAAACTCCATCACCACGCGTCCGATTATTGACGCTGGCGAGGTGATCGTATCACTCGGCATTCGCGTGCTTGGACGAACGGCTGCAACTGATGTTGTTAATCCGGTAACCAACGAAGTGCTGGTTAAGGCCGGTGAAGAAATGCTTGAGTCGCATGTGGAGAAAATCGAGAAGGCGGGTGTGACCGAAATCCGCATCCGCTCGGTTCTCACGTGTGAAACCAAGTTTGGTGTTTGCGGCAAGTGTTACGGACGCGATCTTGCCCGCGGCACACCTGTCAATATGGGTGAGGCCGTCGGCGTTATCGCTGCTCAATCCATTGGTGAACCGGGCACGCAGCTTACCATGCGTACCTTCCACATCGGCGGCACGGCGCAGGTTCTGGATCAGTCCTTCGTTGAATCAAATCACGAAGGCAAAGTGACGCTCCGCAACAGGAACGTCATGAAAGATAGCCAGGGCCGCCTCATGGTCATGGGCCGCAACTTGGCTATCGTGGTTGAAGACGCCAAGGGCAATGAACGCGCTGTTCATAAAGTGGTTTACGGTACACGGCTGTTTGTTGATGATGGTGACATGGTCAAGCGCGGAACGCGCCTGGCCGAATGGGATCCCTATACACGGCCCATGTTGTCGGAAGTTGATGGCGTTGTGGAGTTCGAAGATGTTGTTGATGGTGTTTCCCTCAACGAAATCGCCGACGAGGCAACCGGCATCACCAACCGCGTGATCATCGACTGGCGTTCCAATCAACGCGGCACATCGCTCAAGCCTGCCATGGTGGTCAAGGACAAGGATGGCGTGGTTCACAAGCTGGCGCGTGGCGGTGAAGCCCGTTATCTGCTGTCGGTGGACTCGATTCTGTCGGTTGATCCAGGCACCCATGTGAAGGCTGGTGACGTTATGGCCCGCAACCCGCTGGAAGGCGCAAAAACACGTGACATCACGGGCGGTTTGCCGCGTGTTGCCGAGTTGTTTGAAGCACGCCGTCCGAAGGATTGCGCCATCATCGCCGAAATCTCCGGCCGTGTTGAGTTTGGCCGCGACTACAAGAACAAGCGGCGCATTCGCATTGTGCCGCAGGATGATACGCTGGAGGCAGTGGAGTATCTCATCCCCAAGGGCAAGCATTTGCCGGTGCAGGAAGGTGATTTCATCGAAAAGGGCGAATACCTGCTCGATGGCAATCCGGCGCCGCATGACATCCTGGCGATCAAGGGCGTGGAAGAACTTGCCGCATTCCTCGTCAATGAAATCCAGGAAGTTTACCGCCTGCAGGGCGTTTCGATCAACGACAAGCACATTGAAGTGATCGTGCGGCAGATGTTGCAGAAGGTTGAAATCACTGACGCTGGTGAATCAACCCTGCTGGTTGGCGAACAGGTTGATCACGTCGAGCTTGATACCGAGAATGACAAACTGATTGCCGAGGGCCGCAAGCCTGCATCGGGCACGCCAGTTCTGCTCGGCATCACCAAGGCCAGCTTGCAGACCCGTTCGTTCATCTCTGCGGCCTCCTTCCAGGAAACCACGCGGGTTCTCACGGAAGCAGCCGTTCAAGGCAAGATCGACACGCTTGAAGGCCTCAAGGAAAACGTCATCGTTGGTCGTTTGATCCCCGCAGGCACCGGCGGCATGCTGGCGCGTCTGCGTCAGGTTGCTGACAAGCGCGATGGCATGATCCTGGAGGAACAAGCCAAAGCGGAGATATTGCCAGCGGCGGAGTAATCGCGTTGTGTCATTCCGGCGAAAGCCGGGATCTGGCCGATATTGAATGATTGAAAGACTCCGGCTTTCGCCGGAGTGACGGATTTTTTGAAGGCCCGGTTGTGAGACTGGGCCTTTTCTTTTGAAATCCTACAAAGACGTTGACAATCCACCATCCACCGCCAGCACGTGGCCGTTGACATAGGCGGCGGCGTTTGAGGCGAGGAATACTGCGGCACCGCCGAGTTCTTCGGGTTTGGCCCAGCGGCCTGCCGGGGTGCGGGATTCTACCCAGGCGGTGAAGGCTTTGTCTTCCAGCAATGCCGTGTTGAGTTCGGTTGCGAAGTAGCCAGGGGCCAGAGCGTTGACGGTTATGCCATGGCGGCCAAGCTCGGCGGCCATTGAGCGTGTGAGGCCGTGGAGACCTGCTTTGGCTGCCACATAAGCGTGGATTGTGGGCCTGCCCAAAATGGCCGCAACTGAGCCTGTATTGATGATGCGGCCAAATTTGTTGGGCAGCATCAGGCGCGCAGCATCACGCGAGAGGCGGAAGCAGGAGGAAAGGTTGACGCTGATGACGCGGTCAAAATCATCATCTTCCCATTCGATCAACGGGCGGCGATGCTGGATGCCTGCATTGTTGACCAAGATGTCCAAATGTCCATGTCGCGTCGCAATGTCTTCGAGCGCTTTACGTGCAACATCGCTATCGGTGACATCGAAGGCCATGCCTTCAGCCCCAATCTTTGTGGCGGCCTCGGCAACGGCGGCGCTACTGCGTGCATTGACGATAACGTGCGCGCCGTTTTCTTTCAACGCCGTAGCGACGGCGAAACCCAATCCACGGGAGGCGCCCGTGACCAGCGCAACCCGGCCTTCGAGCGAAAACATGTGAGCCAATTTGATCTCCGGAAATGGAAAGGCGGGAGGAGTGTGCTCCCGCCTGCAAGTGTTTGGTGTCAGTTATTACTTGGCAATGCAGGTGTCCACTGTATCCGGGGTGCAGACATCAAGGCCCGTATAGGTTGGATCAGCAGGAGCTGGCTTGCCATCCTTCATGTCGGCAAATGCCTTCATGGTCATGTAGCCCATTTCAAACGGACGCTGGCCCACCTGGCCAAGCGACAGGCCTTCCTTCATCTGGTCGAGTTGCACAGGCAATGTGTCAGCAACGACGAGCGCCAACGCGCCGCTGGCGATCTTGTCCTTGTATTTTTCCACTGCAGCGCGGTTTGCATCTGGAACAAATTGGGGAAAGCCGCCTGTTGGAATGAAGGCATCGAGTTCTGGCGTTTTAGCCATGATGTCTTCAAATTGCTGCACTGAACGTGGGAAGTCATCGTCGGTGTAGAGCGGGCAACCCTCAAGTTCGGTCCAGCCATTTTGGCCGGCCAGTGCATCGCCAGGCGAAGCTGCTGACATAACTCCGGAAAGCGTGTCGCGGATGCCTTGCATGCGCTCGTTGTGGTTGGCGGCGGCTGCGCCACCAGACTGGATGCAAACCTTGCCGCCGTTTGGCTTGATCTTCATGGCCAGCTTGGCGAGGTTTACGCCGATCTCGTAGTTATGCGTGCCGATGTAAGCCAGGCGCAGGTCCTTGTTCTCTGGCAATACGTCGGAATCCCAAGTGAGCACTGGAATGCCAGCATCTTTTGCAGCCTGCAAAGCCACTGCCATCGCTGCTGCGTTTGAAGGAGCAACGGCTATGCCATCCACCTTCTTGGCTACAAGGTCCTGGACGATTTGCACTTGCTCTTCGCCGCCGCCATGTTCGCCGGGACCGATATACATGCATTCGAATGCGCCATTCGATTCAGCTTCGGCCTTCTTGCAGCCGTCACGGGCCTGGTCGAAGAACGGGTTGTTCATGTTTTTTGGAACCAAAGCGAATGTAAATTTCGCTTGTGCTCCGCTTGCGGCCACCACCAGGGCGCCTAAAGCCACTGCAGCGGTCAAAAGATATTTTTTCATCTGAGATCCTCCACTATGTTGACAGTCGAACCGCCGGAATAAGTTCCGATCGGCGTTTTCTAGCGGCTTCGCTTGGGCATGATTTTGTCAAACGTGGCGGCGATCACAGATTTGCCGCCGGTTTGCAAGCCAAGCAGAACCGCGAGAATGATGAAGGCGCCGACGAAGGCTCCTTGCCAATTTGAATCGATGCCCGCCATCAAGAGGGCATTGCGAATGACTTCGAGCAGGGCTGAACCGATGACCGCGCCAAATGCCGTGCCAGCGCCTCCCATGAGGTTGGCGCCCCCGATGACGGTGGCAGCAATGACGCGCAATTCATAGGACTGACCCATGGCATTGATGGCCGAGCCGGAGTAGCCGAGGATCAGCAGCGATGCGACTGATGCAGTGAAAGCTGAGAAAACATAGGCCCAGAATTTGATGCCATCGACTGGAACGCCCGTCAGACGTGCTGCTTGCTCATTGCCGCCAATGGAAAACAAATGCCTGCCCCAAGCCTTGAAATTGAACGCATAGCCCAAAATAAATGCCAGCAAGACCATGGTCCAGAAATGCGATGATAGCTGCGGAATCCAGTCCGGGATTGAATCACCTGGTGTTTGATGGGGAAACTTGGCTTGCCCGATTGCTTTGACAATTGGTGCATCGGGCCCAAATTTGTAAAGCATTTGGTTGCCAGAGAATACCACCGCGAGAGAGCGCGCGATCGACATCATGCCGAGCGTGACAACGAATGAAGAAAGGCCAACGTAAGCAACGAAGAAGCCGTTAACCGCACCGCAAATCAATCCTGCACCGAGACCGGCGGTGAATGCCACATACCAAGGATACTGCCAGGTCAGGAACAGGCCCGCCACGATGGCCACGAGTCCCATGATTGACCCAACCGACAGATCAATACCGCCCGTGATGATGACAACCGTCATGCCAAGCGCCATGATGCCGATGGGAGCGAAATTGCGTGTCATGTTGGAGAAGTTATCGACAGTGCCAAAACTTGGCTCCGACATCGCCATGCCGATATAAAGAAAGACCAGAGCGATTGTCACCCAGAAGGCTTGACTGGTGAAGACACGCTGCAGCACCGTTTGTTCCTTGACGTGAACGACGTCGGAAATGGCGGCGTGTTCTCGCGTGGGCACTGTTTCGCTGACGCTATGCGGCACGGATCGCTCCTGTCAGAAGTCCGGTTATTTCCTCGGGGCTTGTGTCGACCGTACTCTTGCTGGCTACTTTTACGCCGCGCCGCAGAACCATGATCCGGTCGCATACGGCAAACACGTCTGGCATGCGGTGGCTGATGAGCATTACGGCTACGTTTTGCGCTTTTAGCCGGCGAATGAGATCAAGCACTTCGGCCACTTGGCGCACGGAGATTGCAGCGGTTGGCTCGTCCATCAATACCAGCTTGGCATTTGACAGGCGGGTACGCGCTATTGCCACAGCCTGGCGCTGGCCGCCGGACATTTTTTTCACCAGATCGCGCGGTCGGGTTTCGGATTTAAGCTCGCCAAACAGGGCGGCAGATCGTTCAATCATGGCTTCTTTGTCGAGCACATTGAATGGCCAGAAGCCCTTGGTGATTTCGCGGCCGAGAAAAACGTTTTGGGCGGCCGTCAGATTATCTGCCAGTGCCAAATCCTGATAGACAACTTCGATGCCCTTGGCGCGGGCCTCTATGGGCTTGTGAAAATGGCACACTTGGCCTTCAACGGCGACTTCGCCGTCACTGGGCGGGAAGTTTCCAGCGATGAGTTTCACCATGGTGGACTTGCCCGCGCCGTTGTCGCCCATGAGGCCCACAACTTCTCCCGGTTCCACGGAAAAACTGACATCATTCAGGGCGTGAATTGCACCAAAGCTCTTCGATACGCCCCGGACTTCAAGCAGCGCCATGAAACCACCTCCCAAATTTTTTTATCGTGGTTTTTTCTTAGAGTAGTCTGTTCGGGGTAAATTGCAAGACGTTGTCGATTGCGACTGGTTATTACAGGCTCAACGCACCCTTGATGATGCTGACCACCGCGAGAACCGCCAATATCAGCAGGACAATTTTGCGGAAGGATTTGGGATCGGCGGTTTTGAAACTGCGGGAGCCCAGCCATATACCGATGATGAGTGGGGGCAAGAACAGCAGTGCCCGCAAGGCTGAATCATAGGTGAGCAAGCCTTCGCGTGCGAGGAGCGGGAGTGCGATCATGTCGGTTCCCAGAAAATAGGCGACAAGTGAGGCCCGTCCGGCGATGTTTCCGGCTGGCGAGGCAAAGTAGAACAGGATAACCGGTGGCCCACCGGTGCTGAAGGCACCGTTGAACAGGCCAGATACTGAACCGGTCACAACTGAAGCGCCAAGCCCCGGCATGGTTTTCAGGGCAAAGCCGCGCCAGAGCAGGACGGTGAAAACCAGGACAAAAAAACCGAGCGCCACTTGCATGGGCGCTGCGGGGACATGGGCCAGGAACCACACGCCAAACGGGGTGCCTATAAGGCAGCCTGCAAGTAAAGATCCAATCGAGCGCCAATGAATATCTTTCCAGATGCCGGGAAGCAGGTGAATGCTTGCGGCCACTTCCAGCATGAAGATCGATGGCACAATTTCTGCTGTTGGCAAAACGAGGGAGAGAGAGGTGACCGTCAGGAGCGAGAAGCCAAAGCCCGAATAACCGCGCACGATGCTGGCCAGGAAAACGCAGATCACGGCGAAGGAGAGGATGGCGAACGACATGAGCTGCAGTATGGGGCAACAAATTCCCTCCCCACAAGGGGGAGGGGGAGTTTATGGGTATTGCCTAGTGTGTAACCGCTGCCAATGCGTGGTTATGGTCGGGTTCGATCAGGCCAATCAGGGCCCCTGTCGAATCAGTGACGACAGAGAGCTTCCCAACGCCTGGAACAGTTGTCGCAGGGCGCATGACTTCGCCACCGGCACTGGCTGTATCAGTTTCAGCCTGATCGATGTCGCCCACGGACATGTAAGTCATCCAATGGGAGGGAACGCCTGCATAATCCGGCGCTGTCAGCTCAAAAATACCTCCAACCGGCCTGCCGTCCTTACGGGCGATCCAATAGGCCGCACCATCGGGCAGGGGGGTCGGCTCAAATTGCCACCCCAGTGTGCGTCCGTAGAACGCCAAGGCAATTTCCGGCTCCCAGGTGTTGAGTTCGTGCCACCAGTTTCGTTGCGGCATGGTCATTTTTATTATACTCCCTCTCAGAGTTAATGATCGTGTCGCCGTGGGCAGAAATCTGAACGTGGTGCTTGTCGGGGATATGGCTCAATTGGGGCAAATTGCGGCATTTAGCCTTCAACTTGCTGACAGCAGACTGAAATATACCCAAAAATGGGGTTGACGCGAGGCGACTCGCCCAGTAGAACCCCGCATGTTCTCAGGCGACAGGCAGTCTTGGTTTCGCACCTTGAAACGCTGGCGAGTGAACAACAAACGACATTCGAGGTCACGCCGTTAAGGTTATTATCCTTAAAGGCCTCTGGTTTTGAGCACTGCGGGGTCCCGAGCCGGATCACGTCAGTGTTTATTGTCATGTGCAATCCGGTTCAACAAATTATACGAAGGTAGATCAGGCCCGATGCCGACAATCAACCAGCTCATTCGTAAGCCACGCAGCACCCCCAGCTATCGCAACAAGGTGCCAGCGATGCAGTCATGCCCGCAAAAGCGCGGCGTTTGCACGCGCGTCTATACCACAACACCGAAGAAGCCGAACTCGGCTCTCCGCAAGGTTGCCAAGGTCCGTTTGACCAACGGCTTTGAAGTTGTGAGCTATATTCCGGGCGAGGGTCACAACCTTCAGGAACACTCTGTAGTCATGATCCGTGGCGGTCGCGTCAAGGATTTGCCAGGCGTTCGTTATCACATCATCCGCGGTATTCTCGATACGCAAGGCGTTGTTAAGCGCCGTCAGCGTCGTTCGAAATACGGCGCGAAGCGTCCTAAGTAAGGCGAGGGAGAGCACTCATGTCACGTCGCCATAAAGCAGACAAGCGCGTCATCAACCCGGATCCGAAATTCGGTGATCTCGTTCTTTCGAAGTTCATGAACAACCTCATGTATGAGGGCAAGAAGTCAGTTGCCGAAGGCATCGTTTATGGGGCTTTGGAAAAGGTTGTGGCCAAGGCCAAAGCCGATCCTATTCAGCTGTTCCATCAGGCGCTGGAAAATGTGGCTCCTGCCATTGAAGTCCGTTCGCGCCGTGTTGGTGGCGCCACCTATCAGGTGCCGGTTGAAGTGCGTACCGAGCGCCGCCAGGCATTGGCGATCCGCTGGATCATCAATGCTGCGCGTTCGCGCAATGAAAATACCATGGTTGACCGCCTTTCGGGCGAGCTCATGGATGCTGCAAATAATCGCGGATCAGCCGTGAAGAAGCGGGAAGACACACACAAGATGGCGGAAGCAAACCGCGCATTCAGCCACTACCGCTGGTAAGAAATTTAGGACACGTCGATTATGGCCCGCACCCACGAACTTCCCGACTACCGAAACTTCGGCATCATGGCCCACATTGATGCGGGAAAGACGACTGTTACGGAGCGGATTCTCTATTATTCCGGCAAGAGCCACAAGATCGGCGAAGTTCACGACGGCGCTGCCACCATGGATTTCATGGAACAAGAGCAAGAGCGCGGCATTACGATTACGTCAGCTGCCACCACCACAGTCTGGAACGGCAAGCGCCTCAACATTATTGACACCCCCGGCCACGTTGACTTCACCATCGAAGTTGAGCGTTCGCTTCGCGTGCTTGATGGTGCGGTTTGCGTTCTCGATTCCAACCAGGGTGTTGAACCGCAGACGGAAACAGTTTGGCGCCAGGGCGACAAATATAATGTTCCGCGCATTGTGTTCTGCAACAAGATGGACAAGACCGGTGCCTCGTTCCAGCAGTGCATTGATGACATCAAGGAGCGCCTTGGCGCGCGTCCAGTTCCGATCCAGCTGCCTATTGGCGCTGAAGCAGAGTTCAAGGGCATCGTTGATCTCGTTCGCATGAAAGCCGTGATCTGGGAGAATGAAGCTCTCGGCGCCAACTATCATGACGAAGAAATTCCGGCGGATATGATGGCTGCTTGCGTTCAGGCGCGCGCTGACATGGTCGAGGCCTGTGCCGAGCTTGATGAGCAGGCGACAGAAGATTTCCTGAATGGAAAAGAAATTTCAATTGAAACCATCAAACGCTTGCTTCGCAAGGCGGTTTTGACGGCGGCTTTCTTTCCGGTGCTTTGCGGTTCGGCATTCAAGAACAAGGGCGTTCAGCCATTGCTTGATGCGGTTGTGGATTATCTGCCTTCGCCGCTGGATCGTCCGGCGATCAAGGGCATTGATGTAAAGACTGGTGAAGAAACAACGCGTCCGTCATCGGATACTGAACCGCTGGCCCTGCTGGCGTTCAAGTTGATGGATGACCAGTATGGCATTCTCACATTCTGCCGCATCTATTCTGGCAAGCTTTCCAAGGGCACATCGCTGCTCAATTCCACCCGCGACAAGACAGAGCGTGTTGGCCGCATGGTTCTCATGCATGCCAACAACCGCGAAGAGATTGCAGAAGCCCATGCTGGCGACATTGTTGCTCTCGTTGGCTTGAAGGACACCCGCACGGGCGATACGCTGTGCGACGCTTCCAAGGCCGTGATCCTTGAAAAGATGGAATTCCCTGAGCCGGTTATCGAGATGAAGGTCGAGCCTAAGACCAAGGTTGATCAGGAAAAGATGGCCGTTGCTCTGTATAAGCTTGCAGCTGAAGATCCATCATTCCGTGTTTCAACTGATTCCGAGTCTGGTGAAACCATTATCAAGGGCATGGGCGAACTTCATCTGGATATCAAGGTTGATATCTTGAAGCGCACCCACAAGGTTGAAGTTTCGGTTGGCGCTCCACAGGTTGCTTACCGTGAAGCAATTACACGCAAGATTACCAAGGACTATACGCACAAGAAGCAAACTGGCGGTACTGGTCAATTTGCGCGCGTCATCCTCGAAATCGAACCCAATGAAAAGGGTGCGGGCAATTCCTTTGAATCAAGGATTGTCGGCGGTTCAGTGCCCAAGGAATATATCCCAGGTGTTGAAAAAGGCCTCAATTCGGTTCTGTCCAACGGGCCGGTCATCGGCTTCCCGGTTGTTGACATGAAAGTGGCGTTGATCGACGGCGCCTATCATGATGTCGACTCATCGGCGATCGCATTCGAAATTGCGACACGTGCTGCGATGAGAGAAGCTTTCGAGTCGGCAGGTGCTGTGCTGCTTGAACCCATTATGAAAGTCGAAGTCACTTCGCCCGAAGAATATTTGGGCGGTGTTATTGGCGATCTCAATTCGCGTCGTGGTCAAATCATGGGCACGTCGTCGCGTGGTAACGCGCAAATTGTTAATGCGATGGTGCCGCTTGCCAACATGTTTGGTTATATCAACAACCTGCGCTCAATGAGCCAGGGTCGTGCAAGCTACACCATGCAATTCGATCACTATGAACAAGTCCCGGGCGCAGTTGCTTTGGAAGTTCAGAAAAAATACGCTTAATTCCAGTTTTGTTTAACGGAGAACTCCGATGGCCAAAGAAAAATTCAACCGCGACAAGCCGCACTGCAATATTGGCACGATTGGCCATGTTGATCATGGCAAGACATCGCTGACGGCAGCGATAACGAAGATTTTGGCTGAGTCGGGTGGAGCGGTCTATACGGCCTATGACCAGATCGACAAGGCGCCTGAGGAAAGAGCCCGCGGCATTACGATTTCAACGGCCCATGTCGAGTATCAGACCAAGAACCGGCACTACGCCCATGTGGATTGCCCAGGACATGCGGACTATGTGAAGAACATGATCACCGGTGCAGCCCAGATGGATGGCGGCATTCTGGTGGTGTCAGCCGCGGATGGCCCGATGCCGCAGACGCGCGAGCATATCCTGCTGGCCCGCCAGGTTGGCGTTCCAGCCCTGGTGGTCTACATGAACAAGGTTGACATGGTTGACGATCCTGAGCTTCTGGATCTGGTTGAAATGGAAGTGCGTGAACTTCTGTCGAGCTACCAGTTTCCTGGCGATGATATTCCGATCATCCGGGGTTCGGCCCTGTGTGCGTTGAATGGCACGAACCCTGAGATTGGCCGGGAGTCGATTCTCAGGCTGATGGAAGCGGTTGACAGCTATATTCCGCAGCCCGAGCGCGCCAAGGACCAGCCGTTCCTGATGCCAATTGAAGATGTGTTCTCGATTTCAGGGCGCGGCACGGTGGTGACGGGGCGCATTGAGCGCGGCATCATCAAGGTTGGCGAGGAAGTTGAGATTGTGGGCATTCGCGACACGGTGAAATCCACGGTGACGGGCGTTGAGATGTTCAGGAAGCTGCTGGATTCCGGCGAAGCTGGCGACAACGTGGGCGCCCTTCTTCGCGGCATTGACCGTGAGGGCGTTGAGCGCGGCCAGATCCTCTGCAAGCCCGGTTCAGTGAAGCCCCACAAGAAGTTCAAGGCTGAGGCTTATATCCTCACCAAGGAAGAAGGTGGCCGTCATACGCCATTCTTCGCCAACTACCGTCCGCAGTTTTATTTCCGCACCACGGATGTGACCGGCGTGGTCACGTTGCCCGAGGGCACGGAAATGGTGATGCCGGGCGATAATATCTCGTTTGACGTTGAGCTGATCACGCCCATCGCCATGGAGGAGAAGCTGCGCTTCGCCATCCGTGAAGGTGGACGCACCGTCGGCGCCGGCGTTGTTGCCAAGATTACAGAATAAAGCAGGTTCAACAGATGCAACGTCAAAACATCCGAATCCGTCTCAAAGCGTATGATCATCGAATTCTCGATACATCAACGCGCGAGATCGTGAACACGGCAAAACGCACGGGCGCGCAAATTCGCGGGCCGGTGCCTCTGCCAACGCGTATCGAGAAGTTCACAGTGAACCGCTCGCCACACGTTGACAAGAAGAGCCGTGAACAGTTCGAGATGCGGACACACCGTCGTCTTTTGGACATCGTCGATCCAACCCCGCAGACAGTTGATGCTTTGATGAAGCTGGACTTGGCGGCGGGTGTTGATGTGGAAATCAAGCTCTAAGGCGAGCTTACTAGGAGTGAAGCGATGCGTTCTGGTCTCATCGCCGTGAAATTGGGCATGACACGTATATACACGGAAGAGGGAACTGTTGTTCCAGTCACCGTGTTGAAGGTGGATAATTGTCAAGTTGTCGCGCAGAAAACAAATGAAAAGCACGGCTACACAGCGGTTCAGCTGGGTGTTGGTGTTGCAAAGATTAAGCGGTTGTCGAAAGCCGAGCGGGGTCATTTTGCCGCCGCCAAGGTTGAGCCAAAGCGCAAGTTGCAGGAGTTTCGTGTAAGCCCTGACATGACCATGCCAGTTGGTGCGGAAGTGACAGTGGATCATTTCACGGCGGGCCAATATGTTGATGTGACAGGCACATCACAGGGCAAAGGTTTTGCCGGCGGCATGAAGCGCTGGAACTTCAAGGGCCTTCGCGCAACCCACGGTGTTTCCGTGAGCCATCGTTCGATTGGTTCGACAGGCAACCGTCAGGATCCAGGCAAAGTGTTCAAGGGCAAGAAGATGCCTGGTCACCTGGGTGCTGAAACAGTTACAACGCAGAATATCGTTGTTGTTCGCACCGACAAGGATCGCGGCCTCATCATGCTGAAGGGTTCAATTCCTGGCAGCAAGGGTGGCTGGGTTTCCGTTCGTGACGCAGTTAAGCGCAAGCTTCCAGATGCAGCTCCCAAGCCCGGCGCTTTTACGGTTCCAGTGGCTGTGGCAGCAGCGCCTGCCGAGCTGGTGAAGGAGTAAGGCGGTCATGAAAGCCAACGTAACAAATATTGAAGCGGGAAAAGCCGGTTCGATTGAGCTTGCAGACCACATTTTTGGTCTCGAGCCGCGCCAAGACATTATTCACCGCGTCATTCAGTGGCAGTTGAACAAGCGTCAGCAGGGCACGCATCAGGCAAAGTCGCGCGGTGAAATCAATCGCACGACAAAGAAGTTCGGCAACCAGAAGGGCGGCGGCGGTGCTCGTCACGGCTCGCGCAAAGCTGGTATTTTCGTGGGCGGCGGCAAGGCCTTCGGCCCGCGCTTCCGCAGCCATGAAACATCTTTGAACAAGAAGGTTCGGGCCCTCGGTCTGCGGCACGCGCTTTCTGCGAAAGTTAAAGCTTCCGAACTTATCATTATCGATAAGGCTGATATCAAGGAAGCCAAGACGAAGTCGGTAGTTGCGGCATTTGCAAAATTGGGTTGGATGAATGCGCTGATTATTGACGGCGCAACGGTCAACCAAGGTTTCGCCAACGCTGCCCGTAACATTCCCAACATTGACGTGCTGCCAGTTCAGGGCATCAATGTTTATGATATTCTGCGCCGGAAGAATTTGGTTCTCACCAAAGCGGCTGTCGAAGCCTTGGAGGCGCGGTTCAAATGAGCAAAGAGCATTATTACAACATCATTCGCAGCCCAGCGATTACGGAAAAGGGAACCTTGGTTTCCGAGCACAACCAGATTGTGTTCAACGTGGCGATTGATGCGACCAAGCCAATGATCAAGAAGGCCATTGAAGGTCTTTTTGGCGTGAAAGTGAAAGCAGTCAACACCCTCGTTCGCAAAGGCAAGGAGCGCCGTTTCAAAGGCCAGCTTGCCCGGTTGAGCGATGTCAAGCGCGCCTATGTGACCCTCGAAGAAGGTCAACGGCTCGATGTGACGACGGGCCTCTGAGTGGTGAGATAGAAAAAAATGGCACTCAAAACATTTAAACCAACCAGCCCAGGCCGCCGCCACCTAATCCAGGTGGATCGCAGCCAACTTTGGAAGGGCGGACCTGTCAAGGCGCTCGTCGAGGGCCAGAACAAAAACGGTGGCCGTTCCAACACGGGCCGCATTACATCACGCCGCAAGGGTGGTGGCCACAAGACAGCCTATCGCCTGGTGGATTTCCGCCGCGTGAAGTTTGACGTTGCCGCTGTTGTCGAGCGCATTGAATATGATCCGAACCGGACATCCTTCATTGCCCTCATCAAGTATGCCGATGGCGAGCTTTCCTACATTCTGGCGCCGCAGCGCTTGGCTGTTGGTGACTCAGTGGTTTCGGGCAAGTCAGTGGACGTGAAGCCTGGCAACGCGATGCCGCTTGGCGCCATGCCGGTTGGCACGATTGTTCACAATGTTGAAACCAAGCCTGGCAAGGGCGGCTCACTGGCACGTTCTGCTGGCACCTATGCCATGGTTGCCGGTCGTGATCAGGGCTTTGCACTCTTGAAGCTCAAGTCTGGCGAAACCCGCATGGTTGACTCAGCTTGTATGGCGACGGTTGGAGCCGTTTCCAATCCTGACCATATCAACGAAGTTATCGGCAAGGCCGGTCGCGCCCGCTGGAAGGGCGCTCGCTCGGTATCTCGCGGTATCGCTCGTAACCCGGTTGACCATCCTAACGGTGGCCGTACCAACGGTGGCAAGCACTGGGCAACGCCCTGGGGCAAACCAACGAAGGGCAAGAAGACCCGTTCCAACAAGTCAACCAACAAGTTCATCGTGCGCAGCCGCCACGATCGCAAGAAGTCGCAGTAAGAGGTAGCACGTGGCACGTTCGCTCTGGAAAGGCCCGTTTGTAGACGGTTACATACTGAAGAAGGCCGAAGCTGCCCGCGCAGCTGGTCGTCATTCAGCCATCAAGACATGGAGCCGCCGTTCAACGGTTCTGCCACAATTTGTGGGCCTGACATTTCAGGTTCACAACGGCAACAAGTTTATCCCGGTCACCATTTCGGAAGAAATGGTCGGGCACAAGCTTGGTGAGTTCGCTCCGACGCGGACGTTCCGGGCGCACTCGGCATCAGACAAGAAAGCAACCAAGGCTCCAACACCATGAGCAAGCCAGTCAGAAAACGTTCACTCGCTGATAATGAGGCAAAGGCCATTACCCGGTCTATCCGCATCAGCCCGCGCAAGTTGAATGAACTTGCGACGATCATTCGTGGCATGAAGGCATCAAAGGCATTGGCCGAGCTGACGTTCTCGCGTCGCCGCATTGCCAAGGATGTGAAGAAGACGCTTGAGTCGGCAATTGCGAATGCTGAAAACAACCATGACCTGGACATCAACAACCTGGTTGTTGCTGAAGCCTGGGTTGGCAAGAATTTGGTGATGAAGCGCTTTATGCCAGGGGCCCGTGGCCGTGTAGGCAAGATCGAGAAATTCTTCAGCGAACTTACAATTGTGGTTCGCGAAGTGAAGGAGGCCGCTTAATGGGTCAGAAAGTCAATCCGATTGGTCTGCGTCTTGGTATTAACCGGACATGGGACTCGCGTTGGTATGCGAACAGTCGGGAATATGGAAAGCTCCTGCACGAAGACATGGCGATCCGCGAATACCTCAAGACCGAGCTGAAGCAGGCTGGTGTTGCCAAGGTTCTGATTGAGCGCCCGCACAAGAAGTGCCGCGTGACCATCTATTCTGCCAGACCAGGCGTGGTTATCGGCAAAAAGGGCGCCGACATTGAAAAGCTTCGCAAGAAGGTGGCGGACATGACAGGTTCAGAAGTTCATCTGAACATTGTTGAAATCCGCAAGCCCGAAACCGATGCTACCCTGGTTGCCGAGGGCATTGCGCAACAGCTCGAACGCCGCGTGGCGTTCCGGCGCGCGATGAAGCGCTCGGTGCAATCTGCTCAGCGCATGGGCGCATTGGGCATCAAGATTACGTGCTCAGGCCGTTTGGGCGGTGCAGAAATTGCGCGCGTTGAATGGTACCGCGAGGGCCGCGTGCCTTTACATACACTGCGCGCTGATATCGATTACGGTGTTGCCACGGCGCACACCGCTTATGGCACTAACGGCGTCAAGGTTTGGATCTTCAAGGGCGAAATCCTTGAGCATGATCCGATGGCACAAGACAAGCGCATGGCTGAATCGCCTGACAGTGGACAACGTCCTCGCCGCGACCGTGATGGCGCGAACTGAGGTTTGAGGTAAACGACTATGTTGCAACCAAAGAAAACAAAGTTCAGGAAAGCCCACAAGGGCCGCATCCATGGCAAGTCGACAAGCTGCAACACGCTTGATTTCGGTGCGTTTGGATTGAAGGCAACGGAGCCTGACCGCTTGACAGCCCGCCAAATTGAAGCCGCGCGTCGTGCGCTGGCTCGTGGCATGAAGCGTGCTGGCCGTGTGTGGATCCGGGTGTTTCCTGACGTCCCAGTTTCGAAGAAGCCCGCTGAAGTTCGCATGGGTTCCGGCAAGGGATCGACCGAGTATTGGGCAGCCCGGGTCAAGCCAGGCCGCGTGATATTCGAGGTGGACGGCGTTTCGAAGGCAATTGCTGAGCATGCCCTGTTGCTGGCTGCCGCAAAACTTCCAATCAAGACGCGCTTCGTGGCGCGGCTTGGCGAATAAGGGGAGCGTGACCGATGAAATTTACTGATGTCAAAGTCATGACCCCGGATCAACTCAAGGACGAAGTCCTGAAGTTGCGCAAGGAGCAGTTCAACCTGCGTTTCCAGCGCGCTTCCGGCCAAGTCGAAAACACATCGCGTATCAGGCAGATTCGCCGTGACATTGCCCGTCTCAAGACGGCGCAGTCATTCAAGTCTGCAGCGAAGTAGGAGAATAGAATATGCCGAAACGCGTTCTCGAAGGTGTGGTCGTCAGCGACAAGAATGACAAGACCATTGTGGTCAAGGTCGAACGTCGCTTGCGCCATCCGGTTTTGAAAAAGACAGTGCGCCTGTCGAAGAAATATCATGCTCATGATGAGAAGAACACTGCCAAGGTTGGTGATGTTGTTCGCATTGAAGAAACTCGGCCGCTGTCGAAGCAGAAGCACTGGATGCTTCTCGAGACCGTGGCTGCTGGCAAAGCATAAGTGAAGGGATAACGACTTATGATCCAGCAAGAAACCAATCTCGATGTCGCCGACAACTCTGGCGCCAGGCGGGTTCAGTGCATCAAGGTGCTCGGCGGTTCGAAGCGTCGCTATGCATCAATTGGTGATGTCATTGTCGTGTCTGTCAAGGAAGCAATTCCACGCGGCCGCGTTAAAAAAGGCAGCGTCATGAAGGCCATCGTTGTGCGCACGGCAAAAGACATTCGCCGCGCAGATGGCTCGGTGATCCGCTTTGACCGGAACGCGGCCGTATTGATCAACGCGCAAGGCGAGCCTGTTGGCACCCGTATTTTCGGACCAGTGCCTCGTGAGCTTCGCGCGAAGAACCAAATGAAAATCATTTCTCTGGCGCCGGAGGTATTGTGATGTCGGCGAAACTTAGAATTAAGAAAGGTGACAAAGTTGTTGTCATCACCGGCAAGGACAAGGGCAAGCAGGGCGAAGTCGTCCGCGTGATTCCTGCCGAAAACCGCGCTGTCGTAGGCGGCATCAACGTGGCCAAGCGCCATACCCGCCAGACAGCAAGTCAAGAAGGCGGCATTATCAATAAGGATATGCCGATACAAATTTCTAACCTGGCACTCCGCGATCCCAAGGATGGCAAGCCTACCCGCGTTGGTTACAAGACGCTGGCAGATGGCAAAAAAGTCCGGTTCGCAAAACGCTCTGAGGAGGTCATAGATGGCTGACGAAAAAGCAACAGAAGTCAAGGCAAAGCCCGTAAAGGCTGCCAAGGCTCCCAAGAAATCGGAATCGCCTGAGCGCCCGACTGGCAAAGTTGCCAGGCTGCCTGAAGGTTATGCGCCACGTCTGCGCAAGCACTACGAAGACGTTGTGCGTCCGAAGCTTATTGAGCAGTTCGGCTACAAGAACGTGATGGAAGTGCCGAAGATCACCAAGATTGTGCTCAACATGGGCGTTGGTGAAGCGACACAGGATTCGAAGCTGGTGCAGGTTGCTGCTGCCGAGCTGGAGAAGATCGCTGGCCAGAAGGTTGTTGTAACGAAATCCAAGAAGGCCATCGCGCAGTTCAAGATTCGTGAGAACCTGGCGATTGGCGCCAAGGTGACGCTTCGCAAGGTTCGCATGTATGAGTTCCTTGACCGGCTCATTACTATCGCATTGCCACGGGTTCGCGACTTTCGCGGCCTGTCTGAAAAGAGTTTCGATGGTCGTGGCAACTATGCCATGGGCGTCAAAGAACACCTGATTTTCCCTGAAATCGATTATGACAAAATTGATCGTATTTGGGGCCTGGACATCGTGATTTGCACATCGGCCAGAAACGATGAAGAAGCACGCGCCCTGATTGACGCATTTAACTTCCCGTTCCGCCGCAGCACGCGAAAAGCTGCTGCTTAAGAACAGATTGGACCACTGAGGAAGCCCATATGGCAAAGACGAGTTCGATAGAGAAGAACGAAAAACGCAGGCGGTTGGTGAAGCAATTCGCTGCCAAGCGAAAACGGCTGAAGGCCATTACCCAGGACAAGAAGATCTCGATGGAAGAGCGCTTCACGGCCCAGGTCAAGCTTGCGGCAATGCCACGCAACTCGGCCAAGACACGCATTCGCAATCGTTGCGAGCTGACGGGTCGTCCAAGGGCGTTCTACAGGAAATTGAAAGTGTCACGTCTGGCTCTACGTGAATTGGCTAACCAGGGCATGGTTCCTGGCATGACCAAGTCGAGCTGGTAGGGCGAACGGACGGACAAGGAGACTAATAAATGAGTGCAAGTGATCCAATTGGAGATTTGCTGACCCGCATCCGGAATGCTCAGGAGCGCGGCAAGTCCAAGGTATCTTCGCCAGCTTCCAAGCTGCGCGAGCGTGTGCTTGAAGTTTTGCAGCACGAGGGCTTCATCCGTGGTTACACCACAGTGGCCCACGGCGGCGGCAAAGCTGAAATTGAAATTGAGTTGAAGTATTTTGACGGCGCGCCGGTCATCCGCGAATTGCAGCGGGTTTCGAAGCCGGGCCGCCGGGTTTATGCTTCGGTTGATACACTTCCGACCGTTTTCAACGGCTTGGGAATTTCCATTCTATCGACGCCGAAGGGCGTTATGTCTGATGCAGAAGCGCGCACCCAGAATGTTGGTGGCGAAGTTCTCTGCACGGTATTCTAAGGAACGAAGCTATGTCTCGTATTGGTAAAAAAGCAGTTCCAGTTCCAACCGGTGTCACGGCATCGGTGAATGGCCAGACGGTTTCCGTCAAGGGACCGAAAGGCGAATTGAAAGTGGTTCTGAATGACCAGGTTCTGGCCAAGATGGAGCAGGGCGGGATCAAGGTTGACCCGAAGGACAAGTCGAAGCTGGCGCGTTCTTCCTGGGGCCTGTCGCGGACACTGGTTTCCAATTTGATCACCGGCGTTACAGTGGGTTACAGCAAATCGCTGGAAATCACCGGCGTTGGCTACCGGGCAGCGCTCAACGGCAAGGCATTGCAGTTGAACCTGGGTTATAGTCATGACGTTACCTACGACATTCCGGCTGGCATCGAAATCAAGGTTCCAAAGCCAACAGAGATCGTGATCAGCGGCATTGACAAGCAGCGCGTTGGTCAGGTTGCGGCGGAAATTCGCGAATATCGTGAGCCTGAGCCTTACAAGGGCAAGGGCGTGAAATATGTCGGTGAATACATTCACCGCAAAGAAGGTAAGAAGAAGTGATGGGTGTTTCAAATGGCTAACAAGATCACACCTCTGCAACGGCGCACCATTCGTGTTCGCAAGACGCTGGCAAAGCGCGGCAATTTGCGGCCGCGTCTTTCGGTGTTTCGTTCGAGCAAGAATATCTATGCCCAGATCATTGATGATGCGAAGGGGGTAACTCTCGCTGCTGCATCAACTTTGGAAGAAGGTTTCAAGACAGCCAAGAAGACGGGCGCTGATGTTACCGCTGCAACCCAAATCGGGAAGCTGGTGGCAGAACGGGCTCTCAAGGCTGGGATCAAGGACGTGGTTTTCGATCGCGGCGGCTACATTTTCCACGGGCGTGTCAAAGCGCTGGCGGAAGCGGCTCGCGAAGGTGGACTGAATTTCTAATCCGATCATGGATCAATAGGCGGATACAATATGGCTAAAGAACGTAGCGAGCGCGGCGGAGATCGCAAGGACAACCGGGAAGAGCGCGACAGCGAATTCACCGACAAGCTCGTGCACATCAATCG
>JANNXN010000064.1:0-23623 GCA_031409595.1 Rhodobiaceae bacterium | reverse complement strand
AGGAAGGGAACCTTCCAGCACAGTGATTGAATTTGAGGCACTGGAATGGTTGAAAGACGGGCGATAAGCGTCAGCAATGGCGGGGCAAGCAGACGCAGTTGAAACTTGGTTCAACCAACGCTTTTGACCCATTCCTGAAATCATCCAAAGACAACAGGCTTGCGAGAGATCAGGTTATCGAGGTTCGCGCAGCATTGGGAACATCGGTGGTGAATCGCCTGATCGAATCTCCCCCAGCACCCGAAAGCCATGGCGCTCATAGAGCGGCCGGTTGGCGGGGCAGGTTGCTTCCAGATAAGCAGGTTGTTGATCGCGATCACAGGCAACCAGCCCATGCCGCATCAATTCCGTTCCGTATCCCCGCCCCTGAAACACCGGATCAACCCCAATCAAGGGTATGTACCAGTGGGGTTCATGGGGATGAAAACTGGCCATCTGTTCAAACAAGAACAGCACTTCGCTAAGCTTCGGCTCGGACATATTTTGCTCAAAGAGTTCACCAATCGGCCCATCATCTGGTTGAACCCCCGGAGGCAACCACGTTGCGACGCCGCAAAAATCACCAATGACATAGGCGGAGCTGTGGTCAAAAGATTTCCCGCCAAAGAGAGTCACCAGTGGCATGAATGTATTTATGTACTGAAGCGGGTCAGGCCAGGCCCAGCGCGCCGCCGGATCGGCACTGAACGCCATTGTCATGGCAGCTTCAAACCGATCCTTGTCCGATCTGGTGACCGAGCGAATATCTAGCGCGTTGTCCATGGCTTTTCCCGGATAAGCTCTAGTCAATAGGTCAAACGCTAACATGAAAACAAAAGACGTACAAGCCGCAGGGCAGCTGCACAACAAACCTTCGGCGCTTGGTTTCGCTAGTGATAGATACTGGACGAATAGATCCAATGACTGCTTCCGGCCCATTACGTCATACAGAGCTGCTTAGCAATTGGTCTGCTCTCAGGATCTAAGCTGACATAAAGCCCATGACAGGTTGCCAACGCTTCCAGTACCACTCAGCGGTCCGGTGAGCGTGATTTCGAGATCTACCTTGATGCCAAGTGACAATTGTTCCCTATAGGGTCGGCAGTGATGATCTTGTGGTCCGGTCGCAGCTATTTGCAGCGATCGCCCTCTCCCGTCCGCCATAACTTTTGCGAAGGGGGATGGGAGAGGGCGAATGCTGAGCAAGCTATTTTCTGAAAGTGTCTCTGGCCCCAATAGGACTTGATCACCGTGCCGTTGAACGGCGATTTCCACGGCTTTATCTCGATGGAACAATTGCTCTATATTTGTCCCATAGCGTCAACACCTTTCAGGGTGTTGCACTTCGGTTGTGAATTTAAGGAATCCATCTATCTTGCTGAAATAGCAAATGGATTCCCGCTTTCGCGGGAAGGACGGAAGGAATAGGGACTGATTCCAACTGACCGGTCACCGCTACAGCCTCCCCAGCGCTCGCTTGATGACATCAAACTGGTTTTTTTCGACACTCTAATGTCATGCTTTTTGATGATTTTTTGGTGCCAAAAGTGGACCTATCTGACCCTGTTTTGATGACATTTCCGGATGACTTTAGAGGCTCCAACTCATCGAAGTTTCGGCCAAACCGGGTGGCGTCTACGCGGCGGTGGGCAGTTCCTGGGCTTGTTTGGCGCCGGTGATGTAGGCCACGACCTCTTCGCCTGAGGTGGCGTTCTTGATCAGGTTGGCGACGACGCGGCCCCGGCGGAACACCAGGATGCGGTCCGCCAGATCGAAGACTTGCCGCATGTTGTGGGAGATCAGGACCAAGGGCTCGCCATTGGCTTTTAGGGTCCTGACAATATTCTCGACCTGCGCTGTCTCGGCCACACCAAGGGCTGCGGTGGGTTCGTCCATGATGATCAGGCGCGAGGCAAACGTCGCGGTTCGCGCAATCGCCACGCATTGGCGCTGTCCGCCTGACATGTTGCGGATGGTGTTGGAGAGGTTCGGTATTTTCACGCCGGTGCGCGCCAACGCATTGCGCGTTGCTTCACGCATGGCTTTGCGGTCAAGGATGGAAAATGGCCCGAGGTTGAACCTGATCTTTTCGCGGCCGAGGAACAGGTTCGAGGGCACGTCGAGATCGTCGGCCAGTGCGAGGGTTTGAAACACCGTCTCAATGCCTTCCTTGCGGGCATCAAGCGGGCCTTTGAAGGTTACTTCCTTGCCATGAAAAATGATCTTGCCGCGGGTTGGCTGCTCAACGCCGGTGATCTGGCGCACGAAGGTGGATTTGCCAGCGCCATTGTCGCCCATGATTGCCACATGCTCACCGGTGCGCAGTTCGAAGTCGGCGTTTTCCAGCGCATGCACACCGCCATAATATTTGGTCAGGCCTTCGGTTTTCAAAATAACGTCAGACATGTTCAGCTCCTTGATGCGCCACGGCGCTGGCGCCACTGGTCGAGAACAACAGCGGCAACGATAATTACGCCCATGACCATCTCCTGGTAGTAGGCATCGAGCTTCATGAACGTGAAGCCAGAGATGATGACGCCGAATATCAAGGCGCCCAGAACGGTGCCAATGATCGAGCCGCGCCCGCCCGAGAGCGAAACGCCGCCGATGACTGTCATGGCGATGGCTTGAAGTTCATAGGTGACACCCATGCCGGCTTGCGCCGTCAGGTTTTTGGAACTCAGGACAATGGCCGCGATGGATGCGAGCGCGCCGGCGATGGTGTAAACCAGAATCTTGTGGTTCTCGACCTTGATGCCGACGGTGCGCGAGGCATCTTCATTGGAGCCAATCGCGTAGCAGTGCTTGCCGTATTTCGTGTAACTGAGGATCAGTTGAAAGAGGATGGCCAGCACCACGAAAATGACAACCGGCCACATGCCCTTGCCGATGGCGGCGAAACTGTCGGTGGGGAAAGAAATCGGATTGCCTTTTGACCACCATTTGGAAAGCCCCCGCGCCGAAACCATCATGCCAAGAGTGGCGATAAAGGGCGGGATGCGGGTATAGGCAATGATGGCGCCATTCACCATGCCTGCGATAACACCGCAGGAAATGCCCACCACAACGGGAATTATCACTGGAAGATCGAGCCAGCCAAGCTCTGGAAAAATCGCCTTTGGATTGGGATTTCCATTCACAACAGCCACTTGCGCGAAGGACATGGCAATCATCGCGGTTGCGCCCACAATGGAGCCAGCAGATAGATCAATGCCGCCGGTGATGATCACCTGCGTTGCCCCCAATGCTATGATGCCTACGATGGCGACTTGCAGGATGATGACTTGCAGGCGCAGCTCGTTAAAAAACGTCTTCGCTTCAGGCTGCGAATTCAGCAGAAAGCTTTCACCGAGGAACACGCGCCCGAGGGTTTCGAAAATTACAACAATGAGCACCAGCGCGAACAGGACGTTGAGTTCATTTGGCCACGTGCGCCTCGACTTATCATAGGCGACACCTCCAACTCCTTGATCAACCTGCGCCACGGCCACCCTCCCCTTCAACTGCTCCACACTTCTTTCGGCAATCCTAGCCGAAGTATTGGTTTTGTGAAGCCAGCTTTTGTTGCCTCAATGCATTACACCTTTTGAGGCAACAGAAGCAGCTTTAAAAAATGAGCGGCACCGAAGCGCCGCTCACTGTGTTCAAGATCAATAGGCGTTTAGTTCTTCTTGAGGAAGTCGCCGATGTTGGCAGGGGTCACGAGCTGGAATGGGATCCAGACCTTCTGCTCAACTGCTTCACCCTTGGCCAGCTTGATTGCTGCATCGAGTGCACCAGCGCCTTGACCGGCAGCGTCCTGGAACACTGTCGCATCGAGATCACCAGCCTGCATGGAAGCCAGCGCATCCTGGGTTGCGTCAACGCCGCCCACGATCATGGTTTTCATGTCAACGCCAGCAGCCTTCATCGCCTGGAGGGCGCCGATTGCCATTTCGTCATTGTTGGCGATCACGGCGTCATAGGCTTTGCCGGCCGAGATCCAGTTTGTCATCAGGCTCTGGGCCTGATCACGCGACCAGTTGGCGGTCTGCTCGTCAACGATGGTGAGCTTCACGCCGCAATCAGGTCCAGCCATCACATCATGGATGTCGGCGGTGCGCTGCACAGCGGCCTGGTTCGACAGTTCGCCCTGCATGACATAGATGTTGGCTTCCGTCTTGCCTGCCTCTTTCAGAAGGCGGCAGACCTCCTTGGTTTCCAGCGTGCCGGAATCAACTTCGTTCGACGCCACGAAAGCCTGGTTGTCAGGCAGCGTGTCAATGTTGATGGGCTGGCGGTTCACGTAAACCAGCGGAATGCCTGCAGCAGCGGCAGCATCCGACATGGCTTGCGTGGCCGAGGTGTCGACCGGGTTGACGATGATGGCGTCAACGCCCGAGGCTGCAAAGTTCTTGATCTGGTCAAGCTGCTTGGCAACGTCATTGCCGGCGTCTTCAACCTGCAGCTCAACGCCTTCCATGCCCTTGGCCTGCTCGATCATGCCGTTGCGCAAGACCGTCAGGAAGTTGTCATCGAACAATGCCATCGACACGCCAATCTTCGCTGCGTTGGCTGTGCCGACCATCAATGTGGCCATTGCGGCAGCGAGAATAAATTTCTTCATATTTCTATCTCCTCCATAAGAGTGTCCGGTCGCACTCAACTGTTTGCCGGATTTAGGCTTTAGACAGCATTTTCACGCCCCGATTCCAATCCGCTAGCATGCGGGCAGAAACAAGGCATGTTTGGCCAAATGCTGGAAAACACTTTCAACCTCCAAATTTCCCCATTTTATCTTTATAATCAATTCTTTATGGGTATTTCAGAGACCAAGATGGAATATTTGATACATCTTGATCCCAATTTGGACAGAATATTCCAAACCCTCCCAGAGTCAAACTCTCCTCAACCCACTGCCCGAAAACCTATCATTTTATGTCATAATCGCCGAATGCAGCTCTGATACAGCGTGTCAAATATTCTCACTGATGAATAGTTCGGCCTGGAGGAGAATTTGACTGCTGCCATCGAAACGTTTGCTGGTGACGGCGCGGCCCATGAGATCGACCGCCTCGTTGGCAAGTTTTGTGATCGGTGTGGACAATGCCAAATCGATAATGCCGTCGATCAGGGCAGCCCTAGTGACAGGCGTTAATTCATTGCAAACAGCAATGATGTGGCCGCCTGCCTTTTCATCGCGGAGGGCATGGATCAGACCCTCCATGCCGCCACCACACATGTAGATTCCAACCAGATCCTGGTTGCTGGCAATCATGTCCACCACCGCTTCATAGGCAATGCGCTGATCATCGAGATTTACGAGTGGCTCAAGCAACTGAAACTGGGGGGCGTTTTCACGCATGTAGCTGCGGAAGCTGATTTCAGCAGTTTCCTGACTGAGGTAGCGATGGCTGCCGAGCAATATGCCAATTTTACCGGGTTGTTTGGCCAATTTCGAAATGGTCCAGGCGGCCGTTCTGCCAGCTTTTCTGGCATCAACGCCGATGTGGCCGAGGCAGGCTGGTGTTGCCAGGTCGCTTAGCAGAGTGAGAACGAATTTGCCTTTGGCCACTATTTCTTCGATGGCCTGATTGACCAGGGGATGATCCACAGCCACGACCGCAAGCACATCAACGCGTGAACCAATCTCGCGGATTTTTGCGGCGATGAAAGACGGCACCAACTCATCCATAAATTCGACGACTGGCTTGCCCCTGATCGCTGTCGATGCTTTGGTGGCTTGGGTCAACTCCGCGGCCAGCGCCCTGTAGAAATCGTCGTGACGCTTCTGCAGGAGAAAACCCAGGGTCACCTGCTTTACTTCAATGAGGCGCTGCTTCAGCAGGCCTGTGGCGTGGTAGCCAATTTCTTCGGCGGCGGCCACCACGCGAAGCGCTGTATCTTCACGCACAGGCAGGCGACGGTTTAAAACCCGGTCAACGGTTGCCACGCTGACGCCTGCTTGCCTTGCGAGATTGGCAATGGTTGGTCGCTTGCCCACGGAAAGCTCCTTTCAATGACAAACCGCGCAACTAACACGTGCGAGATTATGATGCAATATGATAGAATATATCATTCTCTGCATTGCCTTGGCAGAGCTTGAGGGCTATTCGGGGCGTTCTCACGGGAGACATATCGAATGAACGCAATCGCAAGCCCACGTGATTATGGCCTGCTTGGCCGTGACTCAAAGATCGCTGAAGAAATGGGGCTGACATCAGCCCAGTGGTATCAGTGCCCAATGCCGCGCAAACGGCTTAAGGAATTGATGCAGCGAAACGATGGGCCGGCGATACGCGATACGGTGATCTGGTTTGCGGCATTTGCGGTCACCGGAGGATTGGCATTTTACTTCTGGCCGACATGGTTGGCGCTGCCGTTCTTTATCGCTTACGGCGTACTCTACGGCTCATCTTCGGATTCACGCTGGCATGAATGCGGGCATGGCACAGCTTTCAAGACCCGCTGGATGAACGACGTCATATACAACATTGCCTGCTTCATGATTATGCGCGAACCCACAGTCTGGCGGTGGAGCCATACGCGCCACCACACGGACACCATCATTGTGGGGCGCGATCCGGAAATTGCCATCATGCGGCCGGTCTGGATGTTGAAGGTCATTTCGCTTTACTTCGCCATTCCGCAGGTATGGGGAACGATCAAGAACGTGGCTCGCCATGTTCGTGGCGAATTGGCGGAAGAAGAGAAGACCTTCATTCCTGAAACAGAGCGCGGCAAAGTTATCCTTACGGCGCGTATCTGGGTTGCAATTCACGCAGCCATATTGGCCACGGCAATCTATACGGGGTCGATCCTGCCGCTATTGTTTTTCGGGCCATTACCGACCATGTATGGTGCGTGGGTGCATGTCATTACGGGACTAACGCAACATGGCGGGTTGGCGGAAAACGTTCTGGATCATCGCTTAAATAGCCGTACCGTTTACATGAATCCAGTTTTGCGCTTTATCTATTGGAATATGAACTATCACATCGAACACCATATGTTTCCGATGGTTCCCTATCACGCACTGCCTGCCCTTCACGAAGACTTAAAACCTTACATGCCAAAACCCAACACGAGCGTTTTTGATGCATACCGGGAGATCATTCCGGCTTTTTGGCGCCAGCGAAAGGACCCGAATTGGCATATTGAACGCAAGCTGCCTTCAGGTATAAAGCCTGTTGAATCATTGGGAGAGTGACTCAATTGACACAATGGATTGAGGTTTGCGCCACGTCGGCTATCGACGCGGAAGATGTGATGCGGTTTGATCACGGCAGCCAGACATTTGCTATTTATCACGGGCCGGACGGTCAATTTTATGCCACTGCCGGACTTTGCACGCATGAAAAAGTTCACCTTGCCGACGGCCTGGTCATGGATAACATCATTGAGTGCCCGATGCACAACGGTCGTTTTGATTACCGCGACGGCTCGGCCAAGGGCGCACCTGTATGCATCAATTTGAAAACTTTTCCAGTTAAGGTTGTTGATGGAAAAGTCATGATGGAATTTGGAAATTAACATGGAAGGTCCTGGAATGGTCATTCTTGGCGGCGGCAAAGCGGGTGCGCGCGCCATCGTTGGGCTTCGGGGTTATGGTTGGGAAGGGCCGATTACACTCATCAATGATGAAAACCTGCTGCCCTATGACCGGCCACCGCTTTCAAAAGCGGCGTTGACAGAAGAGGCTGAACCAGTACCGACTTCCCTGCTCGATCTTGACATGATGACTTCATTGAAGGTCACCCATCTGCGCCACACGGCGGCTATCAAAATCAATCGCGGCTCGCAGACGATTATTCTCAGCAACGGCAAGAACCTCCTCTATCATCGTCTGTTGATTGCAGCGGGCGCCACAGCCAGAAAACTTCCCTTGGAGGACGCTGAACGGGCGCTCACTTTACGTGATTTCGGCGATGCCAGAAAAATTCGCCAAGCCCTTGCAACGCAGAAAAGCGTTGCCATTATTGGCGGCGGCTTCATCGGGCTTGAGCTTGCTGCGGCTGCCAACAAACGTGGCTGCAAAGTCACTGTTATTGAAAGCCAGCCCCGCATTCTCATGCGTGGTGTTACCGACGAAATCGCCGGCCAAATTGCGGCGCGCCATGCCTCTGCCAGTGTCTTAATTCTGACTGAGGTGACGGTCGCCAGGATTGACCCGCAAACTGTCACCCTTACGGATGGCCGGGTCGTTGACGCGGAAATTTTGATTGCCGGAATTGGTGCTGCGCCCCGCACCCAATTTGCCCAGAACGCTGGACTGTTGCTTGACAACGGCATTGCCTGCGACAGCAAAATGCAAACGTCTGACCCCTTTATCTGGGCGGCGGGCGACTGCTGTTCGTTCATCCACCCAATCTTTGACAACATGCGCATGCGGCTCGAGTCCTGGCGCAATGCCTCTGACCAAGCCGTGATTGCGGTTGAAAACATGATGGGGGCTTCGCGCGAATTTACTTCTGTGCCCTGGTTCTGGTCGGATCAATATGACCTGACGCTTCAAATTGCCGGTGTTCCGAGCCTTGGACTGTCAACGGTCCGACGCAACCTCAGAGATGGCGCATTCATCATTTGCCACAGCAACGCAGAGGGTCGGCTCGTAGGAGCCAGTGGCATTGGACGCGGCAACATAATTGCGCGCGATGTTCGCCTGCTGGAATTGTTGATTGGCAAGCAAGCAAGGCCTTCCGCTACACAGTTGAGCGATCCAGATTTTCAACTCAAATCCCTTATTAAGACGGATGTTGCCGCTTAGGCCATCAGTTGTGACACTGCTGCTGGTTGTCTGGGCACGGCCCGAACTGCATTGGGTTGCGTGCCGCCTGGTTGCGATATTTTGAAACTCGATTCAAAAGCTGGAGAAAAAGCATGATACGGCACACTGTGGTTTTTCGCATGAAACATGAAAAGGGCTCGGCGGCAGAAGCGAGCTTTCTTGCCGAAGCAAAAAAGCTGGCGGAAATTCCCGGAGTGGAGAAATTTGAGCAGCTCAGGCAAGTGAGCCCAAAGAACGCCTATAGCTTTGGCTTCTCAATGGAATTTGCAGATCAGGCCGCCTACACCATTTACAATGACCACTCAATGCATGTGGCATTTGTACGGGATCGGTGGATTCCCGAGGTCGTGGACTTCATGGAGATTGATTACGTTCCCCTTTGACAAACTCTTCGGAATGGTCTGGACTTGACCAAAAATAATCAAGGGAGGCACCATGAAAACCGGTTTTAATCTGTTGCTGTGGACAACGCATGTCACTTCCGAGCATGTGCCCATTTTGAAGAGCCTCAAGAAGGCAGGCTACGACGGCGTTGAGATTCCAGTATTTGAAGGCAATGCCGATCACTACGCGAGGCTTGGCGAAACCCTGGACAAACTTGGTTTGGGGCGCAGTGTTGTCAGTGTTCTAGGTGCGGGCAAGAACCCACTCTCGCCAAGCCCCAGTGATCGCAAGGCCGCCGTTACCCATACCAAGTGGCTCATTGATTGCTCGGCGGCTTTGGGGGCTGATATTCTTGCTGGCCCCATGCACTCAGAACTCGGTTACTTTTCTGGCATTGGGGCCACGTCGGTGGAGCGCAAGCGGGGCATTTCTTATCACCGGACTGCTGGTGATTATGCGGCAAAAAAGAAACTCCGTTTTGCCCTCGAAGCGCTCAATCGCTTTGAATGCTATTTTCTCAATACGATGGGGCAGCTTTCTGACTATCTGGATGAAGTGGATCATCCGGCTATCAAGGCCATGTATGACACATTTCATGCCAATATTGAGGAAAAGGATCCGGTTGCGGCGATCAAGACGATCAAGAAACACATGATCCATGTTCACATTTCGGAAAATGACAGAGGTACGCCTGGCAAAGGCCATGTGCCTTGGGATGCTACCTACAAGGCCCTGCGGGCTGCCAAATATGATGGCTGGATAACCATTGAAGCTTTTGGCCGGGCAATGCCTGCCGTTGCGGCAGCAACGCGGGTGTGGCGGGATTTCTTTCCGACGCGGGAAAGTGTTTATCTGGAAGGCATCAAACACATGAAATCTTGTTGGGCCAAAGCCAAGTAATGCCCAAGGTTTACGTTATCGGAACACTGGACACGAAAGAGGCTGAACTGCTCTTTGCCAAGCGTTGTGTGGAAATGGCGGGGGCTGAAGCCATTCTCATTGATGTCTCCACTACCGGAAGTTCTGCCAAGGCTAATGTCAGCGCCGGCGATGTGGCACGCCACCATCCCAAGGGCGAAACAGCAGTCCTCGGGCAGACAGACCGGGGAGTGGCGGTTTCTGCGATGGCTGAGGCACTTTCGCGTTACATGGTGAGCCGGCAAGATGTTGCTGCCGTCCTGGGTCTTGGCGGCTCGGGCAATACTTCAATTGTAACGGCTGCCATGCGGGCATTACCTGTGGGTGTTCCTAAACTTATGGTCTCCACTGTCGCCTCGGGAAATGTGGCGCCCTATGTGGGGCCATCTGATATCAGCATGATGTATGCAGTTGTGGATGTGGCTGGACTCAATGCCATTTCGCGCAGGATAATTTCCAATGCGGCGCACGCGGTGGCGGGTATGGCGCTCAACAAAATTGAGCCGGAGAAAACTGAAAAACCAGGTGTTGGGCTTACCATGTTTGGCGTGACCACAGCTTGCGTCACGGCGATACGCAGCAAGATTGAAGCCGATCATGAATGCTTTGTCTTTCATGCTACGGGAACGGGCGGGCAATCCATGGAAAAGCTGGTTGATTCCGGATTGCTTGGAAGTGTCATCGACATTACGACGACGGAGGTTGCCGATTATCTTTGTGGTGGCACGCTGCCCTGCACTGCTGATCGATTTGGTTCGTTGATCCGCACCAGGATTCCCTATGTGGGTTCAGTTGGTGCTGTTGATATGGTGAATTTCGGGGAGTGTGAAAACGTGCCTCCGGCTTTCGCTGACCGAAAGTTCCATGTTCACAACCCGCATGTCACGCTGATGCGAACGACCCCCAACGAAAATCGCGCGATCGGCGCATGGATTGTTGAGAGGCTCAACCGGATGTCCGGGCCTGTGCGTTTCCTGCTGCCACTTCAGGGTGTTTCAGCACTTGATGCGGTGGGCCAGGTCTTTCATGATCCGGACGCGGATGCCGCATTGTTCGCAGCGATCACGGATGGGTGGACGCCGGCAAGCAACCGGAAACTTATTGAAGTTGATGCCCATATCAATGACGCGGCATTTTCTGATGAGGTTGTGAAGAATTTCAGGGCAATCGCGGGCTAATCCGTGTGGAAGACGTTTTCCATTCGGGCCCACCAGTCACCGGGTTTTCGGGTTTCGTAGGGGATTTGCATGGGGTCGGTGATGTTCCACCATTCCTGCATGCGGGGCGCCTTCTTGATCTTTTCCATGTCGGCGGCAAAATCTGAGCCGTGGTATTCCCAATAGGCGAACAGGATGTTTTCCGGCTCTTTCAGAAATATCGTATAGTTCCTGATGTTTGAGCGTGAAATTGCATCCAGAATCTCAGACCAGACGACGGCGTGAATGCGCTTGTATTCGGGAATGACTTCCGCTTTCAGCTTGATGATTTGCGCCATTCTTTCCATGGCTAATAGGTGGCCCTGCCGCCGGATGCGTCAAAAACGGCGCCGGTCGAAAATGAGCATTCTTCGCTTGCCAGCCAGCAGATGAGACTTGCCATTTCATTGACCGTGCCGAAGCGGCCTTTGGGGATTTTTGAGAGCATGAAATCAATATGAGTTTGCGGCATTTGATCGAAGATTGGGGTTCTGACTGCGGCGGGCGTTACCGCATTCACAGTGATGTTGGTTTTGGCCAATTCCTTGGCCAGTGATTTGGTCAGGCCGATAACGCCGGCTTTTGAGGCGGAATAGGCGGACGCATTAGGGTTTCCTTCTTTGCCCGCGATCGAAGCGATGTTGACGATGCGGCCATAATTCTGGGCCACCATGTGAGGCACCACGGCGCGGTTGCAATAGAATGTGCCGTTGAGATTGATGTCGATTACCTTGCGCCAGCCATCGACGGGAAATTCGGCGACGGGGACAGTTGGTCCGGTGATCCCTGCACTATTCACCAGTATATCGATGCCACCGATCTGCTTGATGGTTTCGGCGGCGGCACGCTCGACTGATTCATAATCTGAAATATCCGTTTTGATGCCGCCATTCACATCCCAGACGACGACTTTGCACCCCTCGGCCTCCAGGCGTTTGACGACGGCCTCCCCGATGCCTGATGCGCCCCCGGTTACGACGGCGCGTTTTCCGGTAAATCTCATTTTCGATCTACTTCCCGCTTTTGTTCATATAGGTGATAATTGCGGCCAAGGCTGCGGCCACCACGGCAAGGCCCCAGACGAAGGTTTGCATGTAGAAGGGCTTTGCAGCCAACATGGCTTTCCCGGCGACTGTATTTGGATCAGGCGGTTTCAGAAAAAATACACCGTAGAGATGAGCGGCTGAAATGGATACCAACAGGACTATGCAGAAGATCATGGCAACGACCAGCGCCACGATTATGACCGAGCGTGCTTGAACGCCGGGCTGGGCCAATGGCAGCAGATTATTCACCAGCCCCGCCAGGACAACGAGTCCACTGCCCACTGCAAATAATGTCAGGCTGAAGGGCTGAAAAATAAGCACAAGCGCCAGGAGACCCAGGCCGATAATAAAGAACTCCAGGCGGAGCGCGACTTTCGGAGACATTCCGTCGCTCATGCGCGCACCGCCTTGCCGTTTTCACCAAAAAAATGCGTTTGCTTCGGATCGGGTTTCAGATGAAGCACTTCGCCAATTTTAATGCGTTGGGCACGCGGCACCACGACGCGAATGTCGCCACCGGATTTTGTCCGGGCGTGGATCAGTGTTTCTGCGCCCATGGGCTCAATAAGTTCCGCTTGTGCCTCTATGGTGCTGCGGCTGGATTTGCTTTCAGCTGTGAAGGCGCGGGGTCTGATGCCGATCATGACTTTTGATGGTTTGAGTTTTGATACGGCGGGGTCTGCTGGCATTTCAACATTGTTTCCGGCCAGGCTCACGGAGGCAACACCGTTGCTGAATTTCTTCAGGTCGGCCTCCATCAAGTTCATTTGCGGCGTGCCAATAAAACTTGCCACGAACACATTGGCTGGTTTTGCAAAAACATCATGGGGTGTTCCCACCTGCTCTATCATGCCGTCGCGCATGATGGCGATGCGGTCTGCCATGGTCAAGGCTTCGAGCTGGTCATGGGTGACAATTACCGTTGCCTTGGACAGATTGGACAAAACTTCCTTGATTTGGCCGCGCATGGAATGGCGAAGCTCCACATCAAGGCGCGACAAGGGCTCATCGAACAGGAAGCAATTGGGATCCCTGATGATGGCGCGGGCAACGGCAATGCGCTGCTTTTCACCTTCAGAGACCTGGCCTGGCATACGGTCGAGCACATCACTCAAGTGGAGAATGTCGGCCACTTTTTTCACCCGCTTGTTGGCATCTGCCTCAGACAACTTCTCAAAGTGCAATGGCATGGCAATGTTCTGGCCAACGCTCAGGGCGGGATAGAGCGCATAGAACTGGAAAACCATGGCAATGTCGCGCTTTTCGGGCGTGAGGTCGTTCATGCGTTTTCCGGCAATGATGACATCGCCTGAGGTTGCGCGTTCCAGGCCCGCTATCATGCGCAGCGTCGTGGTCTTGCCACAGCCGGAAGGCCCCAACAGGCAGACAACCTCGCCTGCCTTCACCGAAAGATCGGCGTCCTGCACGGCTACAAAGTCGCCGAACTTCTTGGTCAGTTTCCTGATTTCAATGGTCGACATCTCAGCGTTTCACCGTTCCGAACGTCACGCCGCGCAGCAGATGGTTCTGCAGGAAGAAGGTGACGAGGAAGACTGGAATCAGAAACAGCGTTTCGATGGCGGCGAGCAATGTCCAGTCAGTGCCGCGGCCACCCGATGAAACGGCCTGGTTCATGGCGACGGGCACGGTGCGCGTATCAACACCGGTCAGAAGCAGGGCAAAGAGAAACTCGTTCCAGGTGAGGATGAGGCCGAAGACGAAAGTGGCGGCGAGGCCTGCAATAACCTGCGGCAGGCAGATTTTCAGGAAGACCTTTGTTTCCGACGAGCCATCAATGCGGGCCGCATCTTCCACATCAGTTGAAAGCTCATCGAAGAAGCTTTTCATCATCCAGATGGTGAAGGCGAGATTGAAGGCGGTATAGAGCAGGATGATGCCGATGTAGGAGCCAGAAAGGCCAACGGCTCGGAACATCAGGATCACCGGAATGATCACCACAATGGCGGGCAGCATGCGCGTTGTCAGGATGATGAAGAGGTAGGTGTCATTGCCCTTGAGGGGATACCGCGAGAAGCCATAGGCAGCGAGTGTGCCGATGATGAGGGCCAGCAGCACCGACACCGAGGCGATGACGATGGAATTGAAGAAGAATCGGTCGAAGCCTGTGTCTTCGGGCGCGCCACCCACGGTCATGGAACGGGAGAAGACGGAGGTGAAGTTTTCCAAGGTGGGCGAGAAGACGAACTGGTCGGGGATCAGGCCAAAAATTGACGTGAGTGACAACGTGGGCGGAACCGAGAGGGCCTCAGTGGCCGGCTTTATGGCCGTGAAGATGATCATCAACACGGGCAGAAAGTAGATGAAGGCAACAATGGCCACCAGCAGGGTGTAGCCCCAACCGGCCTCGCCTACGCCGCTGGCTTTGCGGAAACCCAGTCTTTCGAAGATGGAAGGCGACAAGTTCATGAATGTCAGTTTCCTTGGCTGCGGCGGTTGGCCAGATAGAGGTAGAGGTTGGTGAGCACGATCACCATGAAGAGCATGACATAGGAGATGGCCGCGCCCTCGCTCGTCTTGTTCTGTTCGTTGGCAATGCGGATCAGGTGGTAAGAAATCGTCATGGTGTCATTGCCGCCCTTTGTGAGGAGTATGACAAGGTCTGCCAGCTTGAAGGCTTCGATTGTGCGGAAGAGCAGCGCCAGCATGAGAAGGCCGCGAATGTAGGGAAATGTGATGGTCCAGAAGCGCCGCCAACTGCCGACGCGATCAATGGCCGCCGCTTCATAGAGAAATTTGGGCACCGAAACGAGGCCTGCAAGCACCAGCAACATGACGAAGGGCGACCACATCCAGGCGTCGGCAAATACAATGCCCGCCACGGCGCCCACCTTGTTGTCCATGAGGATGAACTGCTCGCCTGTGATGTTTCCCATCACGTAGCTGAGAATGCCGAAGGTCGGATCGAAATAGTAGGTGAAGAATACGCCGGAAGCGACGACAGACAGCATCATCGGGGTCAGCACGAGGATCAGCAGGTATTTGCGCAAAGGAAACTGCTTGGCGAAGATGAGCGCAAGAAGAAAGCCCACGACCATCTGCACGGCAACGGTCAGCACCACAAACAATGCTGTGTTGACGAGGGCATTCCAGTTGTCAGTGGCGGCAATGTCGTTGGTGAGGATCTTTATGTAGTTGTTGAGGCCAACGAAACGGATCGATTGCTGGTTCGACTGATAGGCGAAGAAGGAGAGGCCGAGCGACCACAGCAACGGAAAAATGTTCATGACAAACAGCACAGCGATGGCGGGCGCGACGAGAAGGCCACCATAGTATTGTCTGCGATAGGCATTGACTGCGAAACTGGCGGCCACCATCGCAGCCATGGCGCCGACAATCCAGAATGCAGCGGCGACCGGCAAAGAGGCAATTGCAACGACTGATACTGCAAGGCCTGCAGTAACTGCAAGTTTCCAGTTGTCCGGCGAAACTGAAAGCAATTCATGGGCCGGGTGTTGAGTTGCCGTGACGGTCATCTATCTTCTTTTTCTGTTGTTCGAAGCGACAAGAGAGAGACGCGCTGATCAGGGATTAGCGCGTCTCTTTTTTCTACGTTTTATTGGGCGATCAAGCCAGCTTCAGTCAGAAGGTTCTGCTGGAACTTGGCAATGTTATCCAATGTGGTTTTGGCGTCCTGTTTACCCGTGATAGCAAGGTCGAACTGATCCTGCTGCTGGGTGAGCAATTCAAAGAATTGCGGCACATGCCACACGTCCTTCTGCCAATCGAGGCTTGCGGCCCAGGCACGGTTCCACGGACGATAGGTCACATACTTCGGATCTTCGTACACGGACTTGATGGCGGACTGGCCACCGCCAGCAGCGAACTGGTGCTGGATTTCAGGCGAGAGCCACCATTTCACAAAGCCTACTGCTTCGGTGATTTGCGTTGGAGTAGTCCAGGTTGTCAGCACAAAAGGCTGGCCGCCGATGTTAGACCAACGGATGATTTTGCCATCCCCGCCACGCAGGCCGGGCATCATGCCGAAGACCAGCTTGTCCGAGACCTTTGAGGTCTTGGGGTCGAGCGAGGCTTCCCCGAGGCCGATCCAGTCGAGGTTCATGGCTACCTTGCCTTCGCGGAACAATTCGTCCGACTTGAAGATGTCCATGGTGCCGGTCCTGGCAACAGGCGGCATGTATTGGATCAAGCGCAGGTAGTGATCGAGCGCCTTGACAGCTTCTGGCGAGTTGACGACGCCTTCTGCCTGGCCTGTTGGCTGCTTGGTTTCATCCCAGGTATTGGCGCCATACTGCCAGATAAACCCGTTGATTTGCATGGATGAGAAGTCATAGCCCTTGCCGGCCTGGAAGGCGATGCCGTAGAAATCGTCATCCAGCACTTGTCCTGCCAGTTTTTCGCCCTTCTTCCTCTGGAAGAATTGGCCCACCTTTTCGAACATGTCCCAATCCATGTCATCGAGTTCTTCACCCGTGCATGGCAGCTTGACGTTGAACTTGGCCTTAAATGCAGCCTGTTCCTCGTCGTTGCACACCACGTCCTTGCGGGTGAAATTCACGATCACATCCGGAAACTGTGGAAAGCCATAATAGTTAGGCGTCGAGTTGGGATAGGTTGAGTAGGCGTTGAGAGGGGCTGGATGCATAGAATCCATTACCGCCTTCAATTCCGGATCCGCATCGAGAAGATCATTGATCTTACGGAAATAACCGCCCTCAACGAATGCACCGAGCCACTGGGAATCCGATACTGCGAAGTTATATTTCTGCTCGCCCGAAGTGAGCGACGCATTGACGCGGGTGTAGAAATCCGGCCATGGAATGAAGTCAACTTCGAGCTTCACAGTGTTGCCGGTTTTCGATTTGTACTGCTCATCAAACATCTTCTTCATGATGCGCGTTGGTGGCCAATCCGGCACAGCCATTGTGAGTGTGACCTCTTCGGCCGATGCCTGGATGGCGCCGCCCATTGTCATCAATGTCGCCACGCCGACGGCCGCAGCAATTGCCTTTATTGTAGTTCGCTTGTTCATTTTGCATTTTCTCCCATTGTTAAGCAGTTCGCTTCAGGCCATTGGCGTCAGGTCATTACCTGTCCGCTTGCGGCTCGGAAGATGTGAATATCGTTTGGATTGATGACTATCGAGGCGGTATCGCCCGGTTTTATCGATGTGGCTTTGGCTTCGGGCAAGACCATACGAAGCAGCTCATTTCCTGCCTCGACGGAGACAATGGTGATATCGCCCAGGGGTTCCAGCAGGTGTATTCTTGATGTGATCGCTTTCTCGCCCTTTGCCGCAAACCGAATATCGCTGGGGCGGATGCCGATGAGTGCTGCTTCACCGGCGCTGGCGGACTTGCGTGATGTTTTGGGAACGATCCGACCAAGCGGGGTATCAAACGATTTCTTGTCTTTGCTGACTGTCGCCTTGATCAGGTTCATGTGCGGAGAACCAATCTTGCCAGCCACATAGGTGTTGATGGGCCTATCGTAAAGTTCGTCGGGCGTGCCACGTTGAACAATGGCGCCGTCGCGCATGACCGCAATTTCCTCGCCCATGGACAGGGCTTCGAGTTCATCGGGCGTTGCGTAGACTATTGTCATGCCAAATTGACGGTGGAGACGCTTGAGTTCGGCACGCATATCGTGGCGCAATTTTGCGTCGAGATTGGTGAGCGGCTCGTCGAGGAGAAGAATTTTGGGTTGACGCACCAGCGAACGCCCCAATGCGACGCGCTGCTGTTCGCCACCTGACAGTGTGCTGGGCTTACGCTCCAACCGCCCTGTCAGTTTCAGCATCGCCGCAGTTTCGTTCACCCGGCGCGTGATTTCGTCGGAATCGACCTTCTCTTCACGCAAGGGGTAGGCAAGATTTTCGAAAACCGTAAGGTGTGGATAAAGGGCAAATGACTGGAACACCATTGATACGCCGCGACCAGCGATCGGTTTGTCAGTCATGTCACTTCCATCAATTTCAACTCGGCCGGAATCGGGGCGGACGAGGCCTGAGATCGTGCGAAGGGTTGTGGTCTTGCCAACTGAACTGGGTCCAAAAAGGACAAAGAACCTTCCGGCAACCACGTCAAAGGAAAGATTTTCCAACGCACACACGTTGCCATAGGACTTTGAAATCCCTGACAGTTGCAATGCTACCCAATTGGCTTTCGCCATCTGCACTCCCTGCTCGCCCTTGAGGCCATTTTTCTTTCAAGACTATAGTGTAGCTTTTAATTTGCAAGCTCCCATTGGCCGGACTTGGCAGATTTGAGAACTGCATCGGTTACGAGATCGGTTGCCAGCGCCTCGCGGAATGTAGGAGACGCTGATTTTCCAGCACCCGTTGCCTGGAGGAAATCTGCAACCTGATGAATGAACGTGTGTTCGTAGCCAATTTGCAGGCCGGGAACCCACCATTTTCCCATGTAGGGGTGATCGCCATCGGAGATGTGCAAATTACGCCAGCCGCGGGTTTTGCCTTCGTCACGATGGTCGAAATATTGCAGCCGATGCAGGTCATGCAAGTCCCATGAGATCGAAGCGTTTTCGCCGTTGATCTCCAGGGTATAAAGCGCCTTGTGGCCGCGCGCATAACGGGTGGCCTCGAAACTTGCGAGCGAACCATTGGCGAAACGGGCAAGGAACAGGCTTGCGTCATCAATGCCGACGGGCTCGGTTTTTCCCGAAATATTATGGTGACGTTCCTTGATGAAGGTTTCGGTCATGCCGGAGACTTTGGCAATGCCGCCATTCAGCCACATGGCGGTGTCGATGCAGTGGGCGAGGAGATCGCCAGTGACGCCGCTTCCGGCCACCCCTACATCCAGGCGCCAAAGCCCCTGCCCTCCCTGTGGCAGGTCTTTTGAAATGGTCCAATCCTGCAAGAACTTTGCGCGGTAGTGAAAAATTTTACCGAGTTTGCCTTCGTCGATAAGTTGCTTGGCGAGCATGACGGCCGGCACCCGACGGTAGTTGTACCAGACCATGTTTGGCACTTTGGCCTTTTCAACTGCCTCCACCATCTGAATGGATTCTTTTGCGCTGCGGCCCAAAGGTTTTTCACACATCACCATCTTGCCCGCTTTGGCGGCAGCGATCGCTATTTCGTGGTGGGTGTCGTTGGGGCTTGCAATATCAATGATGTCGATATCCTTGCGTTCAACGAGTTTCCGCCAATCGGTTTCGATGGATTCATATCCCCATTGATCGGCATGAGCTTTTACTTTTGTAGCGTCTCTGGCGCAGACTGCCTTCAACACAGGTTTGTAGGGAATATCGAAGAAGTGGCCAACTTGCGAAAATGCGTTTGAATGGGTGCGGCCCATGAAACCGTAGCCGACCATGCCTACATTGAGAGTTTTCTTGCCCATCTCAAGCCTGCCAGCCATGTTTGTCGCGCACCTTGATCATGGTGGCGAGAATGTCGTTCCACATCTTCTGCTTGCGCATTTCATCGTTGGGGAACATGCAGCCATCCCAGCAGACATGGCGGAAGGCCTTGGTCAGCTCGCCATTGCCGTCGCGTAGCCAGAGGCCTGCGTGTTTCGGGATATCGAGCTTGCCATTGGGATCGGTTACCATGCAATGGCGGCCCGTTTTGTCGTGATAACCGAGGCCCTTCACCGTGCCGTCGTTTTGCGCCACATGGAAATCAATGGTCCAGGGCCTGAGTGCATCGGTCATTTTCTTCAAGGCTTCGTCGAGCGTCTTCTTGCTCTTCCAGTCGAATTTGGCGGGGAGAAGCTTGTCCTTGGGGGAGTTGTAGCCCATCGTATAAAGAAGGGTGTGGGCCATATCAGCCTGGAAGCCGATGGTCTGAGGGCGGTCGGTTTCCTCCAGCGTGTTGATCATGGCTCTCCATGAATGCATGCCGCCCCAGCAAATCTCTCCTTCGCAAGCCAGTCGCTCGCCATGATCGGCGGCCACACTGCAGGCTTCACGAAAGGTCTTGGCGATCTTCTTGGTATTGCCCTTAGGGTCTTTGGCCCATTCACTGGGGCTTGACGCCGAGTCGATGCGGATCACGCCATAATGCCTGACGCCCAGATCACGCAACTTTTGGCCAAGCTTGCAGCTCTTTCTGACGTTCTCCACGAATTTCTTGCGGTCTGCTGTCGAGCCCATGGCCGACCCACCACCCACAGGAGGCCAGACTGGCGCCACGATGGAGCCGATGGCCAACCCATGGCCGCCCGCTTTGTCGGCCAGCCGCTTGATCTCATCGCTGTCGGCATCGATGTTGGTGTGGGGACCTGCGTGGAAGATGTCTATACCGTCAAACTTCACGCCGTTGACGCTGGCCTTGGCAGTCAAATCGATCATCGTGTCGAGGTCGAGGGCGGGCTCTTCCTTGGATCCCTTGCCTACCAAACCGGGCCACATCGCGTTGTGTAGCTTTGGAAAATTATTGGCGCTGGCCATACGCTCTCCCTTTGGCAGTTTTTGGTTGGCCCATGTTAATCAAAATTTCGGCTTGCTGTCCACAACTGTTATATTAGTATGGTGGAATGAAGTTGAATTTCTCCCGGTCGCGGCTTGATCGTTCACGCCCCATGCGCGACCAGATATATCCGCTGGTGCGGCGGATGATTTTGACGGGCGCCATCCAGCCCGGCGATGTCATTGATGAGAAGGCGATTGCGGTGCAACTGGAGGTTTCGCGGACACCGGTGCGCGAGGCGGTGAAGAAGCTCAGCGATGAGAACCTGGTGGAGGTTATTGCGCAATCGGGCACCCGGGCTTCACGCATTGACAGAAGCGAAATTGCGGAAGCTTTTTTCATCCGCCGGGCGCTTGAAACGGAAAGTGCGGCGCAGGCGGCATCACGCATGACGCAGGCGCATGCCGAAAAGCTTGAAGATATACTTCTGCTGCATTCACGCGCGCTGTCACGCAAGAAATATGTCGAGGCCATCGAGCGCGATGATGATTTTCATCAGTATATCGCGACGATCAGCAATCTCACCAGGCTGTGGCGCACGGTCGAGATTTCAAAAGCGCAGCTGGATCGCTGCCGTCATCTGATGGTGCCGCGCGCCGGTGAAGGCGAGGCAACCCTGGTGCACCACCGGGCCATCATCAAGGCCCTCACCAGCCGCGATCCGGAAAAGGCGCGTCTCGCCATGCGCGATCATCTTGAAGCGGCCTACAAGAGCACAGTTGCAGTGTTGGACGGGCCCGGACTGATCAAGGCTGGAAGCTAAAACTCGTAGCGATATCCAATGTTCAGCAGAAGATCGAGGTTTTCGTCGTTTCCTGCGGCGGCCCAGGTTTGCTCCCAACGGGCTCCGCCTTCGATTTCAAAGTTCCAGTTATTATCCAGACGATAGCGAAGGCCAATCGTGGGCATCAGGAGGAGCTGTTGTGAATCGGCAGTTTTACTGTCCCTCACACTGGTGCGGAACCTTGAGTTGATGCGCAGCTTTTCGTTTACCGGGTAACGGTAGCTGGTGTCGGCGAGATAAAGCCTGGTTGAGTCATTTTCCGAGTAACGCAAGCCGAAGCCCAGGGAGTCGTTTTCCGTGAACACGCTTGTGCCGGTCAGTTGAGCGGAACCATAGAATTCGATCCCAGGGTTGGGGATGGCGTCGATCGGTGTCGGCGCTACTGACGCCGGGGTTCCGGAATAGTCTGCGATTGTCGCGTCGATGGCAATCTGCCACTGGTCAGTCAGAGGATAGGTGGCACCAAGCGTAGCGGATCTTGCGGAGGCTGTTCTATCCTCTGCAAGCTGTACAACATCATCCGTTCCCAGCAAATCCACGAGCGATGGCAAATCATCTATCCCCTGTCCCATCAAGGAATTCGATGTTAGCAAAAATGGTACATGGCGATAGTCAACAGTTCCGTAGATGGAGCCGCCTTCCATGTAGTTCCAGGTGGCAGAAATATAGGCGTTGTTGATCTCACCATAATAGATATCGTAGTCGAGCCCTGAATAGGCGAACATTTCCTTGCCGACATAACGAACTTCGGCACCGAGGGCGCGCCTGTCAACCACGCCATCTACGGTTTGCTGGATCAGGTAGGCAGACGTGGCCCATTCCTGATTGGGGAAGGTGTAGTCAATGCTGGCGCCATAGAATAACCTGTCATCGGCAAAGGGTTTGGCATCACGAGAAAATACGGGCGACCCAAGCACACCTTGAAATTTCAGATCCTTGTTGATTTCTATCCCGGCGTTGACGCCATCGAAACGGCCAAACACGCCACCGGTGCTGCGGCTTTGGCGGCCCAGCCTGGTGAACAGGCCGCTCGGCTTATGCTTGGCATCCATGTAGATGGTGGAAATATTGCTCTCAAAAACATCACTTTGGGTGCCAAAGCCCTTTTCGTTGAAGGCAGCACCTCTCAATCCCAACTCATAAGTTTGATTTTCAGCCTGCAGGAAGAAATCACCGGATGAAATAAGTTCGTTCTGAACTGTTTCATGGGTGCCCATGCTGCCCTTCAGAATGTCAGCGCTGCTGAAACTGTCATCGCGGTAGTAATATTGCGAAATGCTGGCGTTTTTATTCACAGTCCAGGCATCGGGATCAACGGGTTCTTCGCCAAGATTGCGTTTGGTTCTCTGATTGCTTATGGGCTGATTAACCATGTTGTCGACACCGGCAACAGAATTTCCTTCTGGTTTCTTGGTTCCAGACTCCGTGGTTTTTTGCTCGGCAATTTTTTCAGCTTTTGAAAGATTGCGTTTGGCGAATTGTTCCTCGGCGGCGTCCTGCTGGGCTGCAACCACACCTTCCAGGCGCTGCTTCACGCGGGCGGCACCTTCGCCATCGGGATAAAGTTTCAGGTAGGTTTTGTACTCCGCCTTGGCGTGGGCAAGCTGGCCTGCTCTTTCGCGCGCCAGACCCAAATATTCCTGCGCTTCTTTCTTTGTGGCGGCATCGCCTTCTGAAACAGCCTTGGTGAAAAGAGCAATGGCGCGGCCATAGTCTTTGGCGGTCAAGGCCTTCTTGCCATCGCCTACGAGATCTTTGCTCACGGCGGGGGTTTCGACCTTCGTTGCAGTTTCAGATTTTGTCTCAGGCGTGGGGGCTGAGCCTGCCACATTGAGGCATTTCGCGGCGTTGGCATCATCGGCTGTATCAATGCGGAGCACGCGTGAGTCATTGCCCATCACAATGCGGAAATTCACCGTGTGGCCAAATGCCAGGCGAATGACGGGCCCACCTGCGGTCGTTGCATCAAAGGACACTGATTTCAAATCGGCGGCATTGCCTGCGGGCACATTGGCGGATTCCTTCAACGGAATTTTCTGCTCATCAGGGGTTTGCTCGGTTCCCAAAGGCGTCAATCTTACTACAAGGTTTGTCCCACTCTTGGTGGGAGCATGGCCAGAGTAAGACGCTGCC
>JANNXN010000063.1:0-16360 GCA_031409595.1 Rhodobiaceae bacterium | reverse complement strand
TTTCACCCCGCTGTTTGACATTGTGAAAACCACCACCACGGAAGGACAAAACAAATCCTTGTGTAATTATCTCTTTTTTGCTATATATTGAAAACTATATATTGAAAATATGAATTGGACAGTTCTTACGCTGAATCGATTGGTCGACGACGAAATCGAGAGGCTTCCAATTGATATGCGTGCGCGACTGTCTCGGATGATAAGTCTGATTGAGCATCACGGTTTTGAGACATTGCCGCGCGATACGGTAAAGCACCTTGAGGACAAGCTTTGGGAATTACGCATAACCGGGAAGGACGGCATCTCACGCGCAGTTTATGTGACGGCGAGCGGCAGGCGCGTAGTCATCATCAGGGTATTCATCAAGAAAACCCAAAGGACGCCAAGGAGTGAATTGGAGTTGGCGCGTCAACGGGCAAAGGAGATAAAATGAAAAAATTTTCATCGTTGCACAAAAAATGGATGAAGGAAGAGTTATATCGGAAGGAGTATGAGGCCCTTGAGACCGAATTCGCACTTGCATCTGCAATGATTGCTGCACGATCCCGAGCCGGGCTTACTCAAGATCAACTGGCCCAACGCATGAGAACCACTCAAAGTACGATTGCAAGGCTGGAAAGCGGCAGGACGTTGCCTTCGGGGAAAACCCTGCAACGCTATGCGGAAGCTACAGGAAGTCGGTTAAAAATTGCATTCGAGCGTGCTGCGCGACCGTCAAAGAAAGGAACAGCTCCAATAACCTCCCCGCGCTGAACATCCGACTTGAAGACACATGTTGGAAAAAAGCACCAGGTGTGAACTTGGGCCATTTTGTCCCCTCACATCGCCTTAACGATCTGCTCCGTCATCTTCTTCGCGTCGCCGAACAGCATCATGGTGTTGTCGCGCCAGAACAGGGAGTTGTCCACGCCCGCGTAGCCTGATGCCATGCCGCGCTTGATGAACATGACTGTATTGGCTTTCCAAACTTCCAGAACCGGCATGCCGTAAATGGGCGAGGCTGGATCATCCTTCGCGGATGGGTTGGTCACGTCATTGGCGCCGATCACAAACGCCACATCAGCTTGCGCGAATTCGGAGTTGATGTCTTCAAGCTCGAACACTTCATCGTAAGGCACGTTGGCTTCGGCCAGCAGCACGTTCATGTGGCCCGGCATCCGGCCAGCGACGGGATGAATGGCGTATTTCACCGTGACGCCGGATTTTTTAAGGTGGTCGGCAAGTTCGCGAAGCGCGTGCTGGGCCTGCGCCACGGCCATGCCGTAACCCGGCACGATGATAACCGAACCCGCATTCTTCATGATGAAGGCGGCGTCATCAGCCGAGCCCTGCTTCACGGGCCGCGTTTCTTTCGTGCCTGCGGGACCGGCAACTTCGCCGCCGAAGCCACCCAGAATAACCGAGATGAAAGACCGGTTCATGCCTTTGCACATGATATAAGACAGGATCGCACCCGATGAACCCACCAACGCGCCGGTGATGATCAAAGCGGTGTTGGCCAGCGTGAAACCAATGCCGGCTGCGGCCCAGCCCGAATAGGAATTGAGCATCGATACAACAACCGGCATGTCAGCGCCGCCAATGGGAATGATGAGCAGGAAGCCAAGCGCGAAGCTGATGAACACAATCATCCAGAAGCTGATGTCGTTCTGCAAAACAAAGAATTCGCCAATGAAGAACACCAGCGCCAAGCCAAGCGCGGCATTTACGTAATGTCGAAACGGCAACATGATGGGCGCGCCACTCATGCGGCCATCAAGCTTCAGAAAGGCGATGATCGAACCTGTAAATGTAACAGCGCCAATCGCCGCACCGAGCGCCATTTCGATGAGGCTCTGGCCATGGATTTCACCATCCGTGGCAATTCCAAACGCGTCCGGCGCATAAAATGCGGCAGCCGCCACAAACACCGCAGCAAGACCGACCAGCGAGTGGAAAGCCGCCACAAGCTGCGGCATCGCCGTCATGGCAATGCGCTTGGCGGCAAACGCTCCAATCGCGCCACCGATGGCGATGCCCGCAATGATCAGCAGCCAAACGGCCGGGTTGGTGGGAGCAGCAACTGCCAATGTGGTGAGCACCGCAATGGTCATGCCCAACATGCCATAGGTATTTCCGGCCCGCGCACTTTCCGGATTTGAAAGCCCGCGCAGCGCCATGATGAACATGGCGCCGGCCACCAGATAAAGAAGAGCGGCTAAACTGGCTGACATTTACTTGCCCTTCTTCTTGTACATGGCCAACATGCGGCTGGTGACGAGAAAGCCGCCAAAAATATTCACGCTCGCCAGAACGAGCGCCAGAAATCCAAACACCATCGCAAGCGTTGAGCCCGAAGCAATGGCCCCCGCCCCCACCGCGAGCAATGCGCCCACCACAATCACCGATGAGATGGCGTTGGTGACCGACATCAGCGGCGTGTGAAGCGCGGGCGTGACGTTCCACACAACATAGTAGCCCACAAAAACCGCCAGCACGAAAATGCCAAACAGCGACACAAACGGATCAACAACATGTTCCATGTTTTCAGGCCTTATACATTGGATGAACGAGCTTGCCATCACGCGCGATCAGCGTGCCCTTGATGATCTCATCTTCAAAATTGATCGCGAGCGAACCATCTGCCGCAATCATCAGGTCGAGGAAATTGGCCAGGTTTTTTGCAAACAGCGGCGAGGCATTGCCAGCGAGCCTGCCCGCCAGATTTACGGTGCCCATGATTGAAACACCCTTGTGCTCAACAATCTGGTCGGGTTTTGACAACGGGCAGTTGCCGCCACGCTCAACGGCGAGGTCAACAATCACCGAACCGGATTTCATGCTCTCAACCATGTCTTTGGTGACCAGCACCGGTGCCGGCCTGCCGGGAATGAGCGCTGTTGTAATAACAATGTCCTGGCCCTTGATGTGTTCGGCAACGAGTGCTGCCTGCTTGGCCTTGTCCTCGGCGGAAAGCTCCTTGGCATAACCGCCCGCCGTTGCAGCATCGGCCACATCCGCGAACACAAATTTGGCGCCCAAGCTTTTCACTTGCTCCTCGGTGGCTTTGCGAACATCGGTTGCCGAGACAATGGCGCCCAATCGCCGCGCCGTGGCAATCGCCTGCAATCCGGCCACACCCACGCCCATCACAAATATTTTTGCGGGCGGAACCGTGCCCGCCGCTGTCATCATCATCGGCAGCGCCCGGCCATAATGGGCGGCAGCATCAATCACGGCTTTGTAACCGGCAAGATTTGACTGCGACGACAGGATATCCATGGATTGGGCCCGGGTAATGCGCGGCATCAGTTCCATGGCAAAAAGCGTGAGCCCGGTTTTAGCCATGGCATCAAGGGCCTTGCGATCCCCGTAAGGGTCCAGCCCGGCCGCAACCACCGCCCCCTTTTTCAAGCTCTTCAAGGCTGCATCCGAGGGCCTCCGCACGGACAAGACAACGTCAGCGCTTTTCAGCCCTGCGTCTGCTTTGATGATGCTGGCGCCTGCCGCCACAAACGCATCGTCAGAGATATGAGCCCCAGCGCCAGCACCTGCCTGCACCGCAACGCTCAATCCTTTTTTGACATAGGCTTTGACTGTGTCTGGCGAAGCCGAAACCCGACGCTCCCCCGACTTGCCTTCAGCGAGAACCGCAATCTGCATGTTTATAGGCCTCTTATGAGACGCTGACGGCAGTGATCAGCCCGAACAAAACCAACAACCCGCCGGACAGATACCATTTGCCGCCGGTGCGCGTATCAATCAAAACCGCGATGATGCCAATGATCAATCCGGCAAACCCCGTAAACACATTCAACGTATGGGCAAACCGGAAAGACACCAAGGCCACCAAAACATAGGCACAGATGATAGAAAGCGCCACGGAGCCTTTTACAAACCCGGCGTAAGTCTTGGTGTGTTCTTCCATGCCATGCGAAGAATTGTCTGCAGAATGATCAGCCATGCTCAAATCCCCTTGGAAACCTATGAACCTCTGGAAGGATGTGTACCCAACACCGCAACCGCCCGCAAGCGCCCCAAACCAGCGCGGCGATGAGTCACGGATAGGCGGCAAGCTGGGCCAGATCATCAAAAATCAGCCCTCTGTCCGCAATGGCCATTCCAGCAAACTCATGCATTCCATCATAAACCTGAACGCCACCGAGTGACCGATAGAACCTTTCCGCCCCCTCATTCGCCGCGAAAAACAGGACAATGAGCTTCCGCCCACCTCGCGAAAGCCAAAAACGTGCCGCCGCCGCCATGAGCGAGCGGCCAATCCTGTGCCCTTGGTAATTCTTCAACACATAGACCGCATGAATTTCGCCATCAGCCCCCAAGCCAGCGCCGTCAACCGGTTCGCCACATGTTATGAAGCCTGCAATATTTCCATCAACACGCGCCACCTGCTTGAAAACATGCGGCGACGCAATCAGGCGCCGCCAAAGCTCGGCTCTGTCCGGCACGGGCAAACCCGCCAAATAGTCCGTGGGCAAAATGTCAGCATAAGCCTCCTGCCAACACCGCACATGAACAGCGGCGAGCTCTTCCACGTCTGCGGGCAACGGTACTTCAAGTGCAAAATTCACAGGTGTTCCAGCAAGTCCTGGTCAACTACAAACGATCGATCCAGTTTTGATACTTCGACAAGACACGCAAGACCTTTACTGCGTTTTGATCAATGCGATAAAAAACCAGATGCCCTTTATATGGATGAATTCGGACGCCTCTGCCAAATTCTTCTCTGATCCGCGCCAAGCCGGGTGATGCCCCAATGAGCTTAAGCACACCCATTAGCCCATCAACATAGACGCGTGTGTGATTTATTCCGAATGTTGCGTAACCTATATGTTGCAATATGAATATGTCAGACTTTGCTTCTTGAGATATCTCAAGCTGCATCTTTTGGTTCCGCCAGGGCCAACTCCCTCCCAAGTTCATCCGGATCAAGCGGAATAAAACCGCTTGCTTCACCTACTTCAAGCGCAACTTTGATTTCACGGATCACTGCTGACCTTTCTAACTCCCGCCTGATAAGGTCCCGCATATAATCGCTGGCGTTACTATATCGTCCCTCAGCGACACGCGATTCGACATAGTCCTTCAGGGCGTCAGGTAAAGAAATATTCATGGTGGCCATGGCTGAAACTCCTTTCAACCCATTCTATATAAATGGCAAACTTTGTCAATCTTTGCCATTATTCTTCCAGGGCCTCCAGCTCATCGATCATCCCTGAAATCACCGACAATCCCTTCTGCCAGAACTTCGGATCAGCGGCATCCAGTCCAAATGGTTTCAGCAATTCGGAATGATGCTTGGTGCCGCCAGCTTTCAGCATGGTAAAATATTTTTCCTGAAAGCCGCTCTCGCTTTCCTGATATCGCGCATAGAGCGAGTTCACCAGGCAGTCACCAAACGCATAGGCGTAGACATAAAATGGCGAGTGGATGAAATGCGGAATATAGGTCCAGAAGGTCTCATAGCCCGGCCCGAATTCGATCGAATCACCCAGGCTTTCGTGCTGCACCGACATCCAGATTTCGTTTATTTTATCAGGCGTTAGCTCGCCTTCCTTGCGTGCTGCGTGAACTTTGCGCTCAAAAGTATAAAACGCGATCTGGCGCACCACCGTGTTGATCATGTCTTCAACTTTGGAAGCCAGGAGTATCTTGCGTTTCTTGGCATCAGTCGTCTGCCGCAGCAGCGCTTGAAACGTCAGCATCTCGCCAAACACGCTTGCTGTCTCGGCCAGCGTGAGCGGCGTGGACGCCATCAATGCGCCCTGCCCTGCAGCAAGCACTTGATGCACGCCATGCCCCAGCTCATGGGCAAGCGTCATCACATCGCGGGTCTTGCCCATGTAATTGAGCAACACATAAGGGTGTGCTGAAGGAACCGTTGGATGCGAAAATGCCCCCGGCGTTTTTCCAGGACGAACCGGCGCATCAATCCATTTCCTGTCAAAGAAGGTTTTGGCAATTGCTGCCATCTCCGTTGAAAATTCTCCGTAAGCCGACAATACAATTTTCTCCGCATCCGCCCACGCCACCTCGCGGGTGTCTTCCGAAGGCAGTGGTGCATTGCGGTCCCAATGCATGAGCTTGTCTTTGCCCAGCCATTTGGCCTTCATTTTATAATAGCGATGCGAGAGCTTGGGATAGGCCTCGCGCACGGCAGCAACCAAGGCATTCACAACCTCAGGCTCGACGCGATTTGATAGATGCCGCGCTTCGGCAATATCTTTGAAGCCCCGCCAGCGATCCGAAATATCCTTGTCCTTGGCCAGTGTGTTGGTGATCAGCGTAAACAGCCGCAGGTTTTCAGCGAACGTCTTGGCCAGCGCCATGGCGCCTGCCTTGCGCTTTTCCTCATCCGGGCTCTGCATGAGATTAAGTGTGGGCTCGATTGCCAGCTGCTGGCCATCCACGTCAAAGCGAAGCGCGGCCATCGTCTCATCAAACAAACGATTAAAAGCGCTATAGCTGGTTTGTGATTTCTCCAGGAACAATTCTTCCAGCTTGTCTTCAAGCTGATAGGGTTTTTCCTTGCGTAGGTTCTCAATCCACGGGCGATAATGGCCAAGCGCTGGAACCTGCATGGCCTGCTCAAGTGCTGCATCATCAATGCGGTTCAGTTCAAGCTCAAAAAACAACAACTGGGTCGAGATATCGGTAAGCTTGGCGCTCACATCGCCATAGAACTTGCTCCGCGAAGCATCCGTCGTATCGCCCACATAATAGAGCTGCGCGTAGGATCCGGTGCGGCCAAGCAAGTCTGATAAGGATTCGTAAACTTTTAAGGCCGCAGCCAGTTCAGCGCCTGATAGGGAACCAAGTTTTCCCTTGTAGCGCTCAGAAAAGCCCTTCGCCTCGCTTGCCGCTCTTTCCATGTCTGCGGCAAATGCCGCAGCATCTGGCGCTGCATAAAGATCAGCAAGGTTCCATTCAGGCAATATTCCAAGCGCATTCGAAGTCATGTCCGGTCCCCACTGTAATTGATCACTTCATATGGCCCATGCCCAGGCTTTCGGCAACCGTCCGAAATTGTCCCCAAATATACCCTCTCATTAATGCGGCCTTTACTCTTCGCTGCGAAACTGCATGGCGACACGGGGGCAATTCAGTCGGGAACAGGCGAGTTCCACGACGGGGAATGCCCAACTGGATAAAAAAGAGAGAGTTAATTAACCAGCATGGCCTCACGCATTCTAATCGTTGAAGATGACCCAGCCCAACGCCGTATTTTGGAAGAACTCATAAAGCGATTTGGTTTTGAGTCTTTTGCGGTTGATAGCGGCCGCAAGGGTCTGGAGGCCTTGAACGGCCCAAGCGGCGGCAGCATCGAACTGGTGATCCTTGATCTGGTCATGCCGGGAATGGACGGCATCGAATTCCTGGAAAAAATGCAGGGCATACGCGGTGATTTGCCAGTCATCATTCAGACGGCCCAAGGTTCCATTGAAACCGTCATCAAGGCCATGCGCGCCGGCGCCGATGATTTTGTGGTAAAGCCAGTTTCACCAGAACGCCTCAAGATTTCCATTCAGAACCTGCTCAAGGTCAATGCCCTCACGGAAGAAGTCAAGCGCCTGAACAAAAAGGTCGGTGGCTCGCTGCGATTTGATGATCTGATCGCTTCTTCATCGACAATGACAAATGTTTTGCGGCTGGGTCGCCGTGGCGCACAATCCAACATTCCAATTCTGATCGAAGGTGAATCAGGCGTCGGCAAGGAAATGATTGCCCGCGCCATTCAGGGCGAAAGTGACCGCGTCGGCAGACCCTTTGTAGCCGTCAACTGCGGCGCCCTACCAGAAAATCTAGTCGAGTCTATTCTCTTTGGTCACGAAAAGGGTTCCTTCACCGGCGCCACCAACAAACACCTTGGCAAATTCCAGGAAGCTGATGGCGGAACGCTGTTTCTCGATGAAGTTGCCGAATTGCCGCTTGATATGCAGGTGAAACTCCTGCGCGCCATCCAGGAAGGCGAAGTTGATCCCGTTGGTTCGCGAAAATCTGTCAAAGTCAACATCCGCCTCATATCCGCAACCAATCGCAACATGATCGAAATGGTGAAGGCAGGCCAGTTCCGCGAGGATCTGTATTACCGGCTTAACGTGTTTCCCATTATGGTGCCGTCGCTTCGTGGTCGAAAAGACGATATTCCGGCCCTTGTTGACCATTTCATCACCCGCTTGTCGGCCGAGGAAGGACGAAAAGTCCGTGGAATCTCTCCCGCAGCGCTCACCATGCTGCAAGCCTATGCCTGGCCTGGCAATGTTCGCCAACTCGAGAACACAATTTTCCGCGCCATCGTGCTGTGTGACAGCGATATTCTTGATGTGCAGGATTTCCCGCAAATCACCTCGCTGGTGGATGGTTACGAAGTCATCACCCCTGCAGCCCCGCAATTAACGCAAAAACCCACCCAACCAGTGGGTCCTGCAATGACCGGCGGCCACACTGTTGGCCGCTCTTCCGGGAACCAGGTCAGCGATGGCATGGCGCTTGGCATCCCGGTTGTCACCGACGGTGGCCACATCCGCAAGCTGGAAGAAGTCGAAGCTGATATGATCAGGCTGGCCCTCAACCGTTACCGCGGACAAATGTCAGAAGTTGCCCGTAAATTAGGCATTGGGCGCTCCACGCTGTACCGCAAGATGCGCGACCTTGGATTGGAAGAAGCAAGCGGGTAATACTTTCGTCATATTCGTGGATATAGCCGCAAGTCCCCGTTGAATTAAAACCAAAGGACAGCTAGTTTGAGCCTGAGAACTTCGCATCCAAGAATCAGACGGAAGGTATTATTATGCGCAAGCTTCTTCTGAAGCTCTCTGTTGCTGTGATTGCACTGTCCGTAATTGGATTGAATGCTCATGCTGAAAACAATTGGCCAAGAAAGAAAACCAAATTTGAAACCCTTTTTGGCATACCGGTAAAAAAGAAGCGCAAGTCGATTTTCCCTTGGTGGAAGAGTTCGGCCCCTATTGCTGACGAACTGGTAGCCGATGTCGAGACGATTCCCGGCAAAGGCATGGGCAACCTCACGTATTTCTGGCCAAAAAATATTCCCATCGCCGATCCAACCTTCGTAAAGCTTACAGCTAGTGATGAGCAAAGCAGCGCTATTCTGGCGGAACTTTTCATAACCGACTCTGAACTTGTCGCACCCGCCGCTGAAAGCCGGCTCATCCTTGACCATTATAAGAACACTGGATTTAAGCCGCTCTGGATAACAAACGGTGCGCCGAGTGAGCGCGCCCAGGCGCTGCTGGACTTTGCCGGAAAGTCTTATGAAGACGGTTTGGATGCCCCGTCATACTTGCCACAAGGACTGAATGATTTCGACAACGCTGCAGCCCAACTCGGCGGTGATGTCGAGAAATTGGCAAAATTTGATATTGCCCTGACCGCCGCCGCACTCAAGCTGGCGCTGCATATTTCGGGCGGACAATTTGAACCAAACCGGCTTTCGCTTTACAACGACATCACACCGGAACCAGTTGATGCTGCAAAAGCCCTCAAGATTTTGGCCTGGTCACCCTATCCAGTGGATTATCTCCGCGATCTGGCGCCAAAGCACCCAGCCTATGCAGCGCTGAAAGCCGAGTTGGCAAAGCTCAGGGCCGCTGAAGAAACCGTAACTTATGAGAAAATTCCCGATGGCAAACCTGTAAAAATAGGCGATTTCGATCCGCGCATGCCAATGCTGCGGCAGCGGATGGTGGCGCTTGGTTATCTAACCGCCGATGCAGCCAAAGTTGACGAGATAGCCGCCCTTGAACTGGATATTGCTCTGTCAGAATCTCTGAAAAAATATCAGGAATCAATGCAAATTTCGCCAACCGGCACCTTCGGCCCCAAGACGCTCAAGAGCCTGAACAGTGTTTCGGATGAAGATAGAACCCAGCAGATCGTTTACAATCTGGAACGGCTGCGCTGGCTGCCAAAGAATCTTGGCACACGCTATGTGTTTGTGAACCAGGCCGGTTTTAACGTATGGGTAATGGATAGTGGTAAAGAGATTTGGCGCAGCAACGTGATCGTTGGCAAGCCGCTCAACCAAACCTCTGCATTTCATGATCAGATTGAAACTGTTGTTTTCAATCCATCCTGGGGCGTGCCGCAGTCCATCATTGTCAACGAGTACCTGCCCAAGCTCCGTTCAGATCCGAGCTATCTCGATCAGCAAGGGTTCCGTGTCAGCGATCGCAACGGCAATGTCATTCCATCGAGCGAAATTGACTGGTATGCTTATGGCAGCAGGCCGCCTTTTGACGTTCAGCAACCGCCGGGCCGTGATAATGCCTTGGGTGAACTGAAGTTCCTGTTCCCGAACAAGCACGACATCTACATGCACGACACGCCCGCTAAAAAATTGTTCCAGGAAGCCTCCCGCGCCTTCAGCCATGGCTGCGTGCGGGTGCAAAATCCGAGGGAATTTGCCGCTATTCTGTTAGGCTGGGACCGCGAAAGAATTGATGCGGAAACCGATAGCCGAGTGAGCCAGTCCGTTCCTCTGCCAAAAAAAGTGCCAGTGCATATCACCTACTTCACCGCTTGGCCTGATTCGACAGGAAAAATTACCTATTATGGTGATATGTACAAGCGCGACGAGACAATGGAAAAGGCATTTGCTGCAATGGCCAGTGCCAGGGCCGCCCAGCTGGCGCAAAAACTCGTACAAAATTGATATTTTTCAGTCTTTTACAGTTTGACACCGCGCCCTTAAGCTGCTGTTAATCATAATTATTCAATGTATTCTTTACAAACGCGCCTCATCGAGGCCATATTGTTGTCTGAAGTCCAGTTTGGGTGTAGATCGACTTAGGTGGATTGCACAGAAACGGGAAATCAAAAGGGGTCGGGAATTTCCGTCCGGTGTGTGTGAGTATGATTTTAGGTATTGGGGACAATGGGTACCTTGGGACATTGCTAGAGCGTGGGAAAAAACTCTTAATTTCTGCTGTCGTCGTTTTGGCCTTGGCCGTGAGCGCATGGCTGGGCTTTGGCGCGCCCACAATCGCCGGCGGTGAAACCCGCACCCTCTCGCTCTATCACATCCACACCAAAGAAAGCATCACCGTCACTTACATGGTCAAGGGCCGCTATGTTCCCTCCGCCATGAAGAAGATCAATTATCTGCTGCGCGATTGGCGTCGCAATGAAGTCGTCAAGATAGACCCCAAGGTCGTCGATCTCATTTGGGAACTTCACGCCGATCTGGGTTCGCGCGCACCAGTCCACATTGTTTGCGGCTATCGCTCGCCCCGAACCAACGCGTTCTTGAAAAAAATCGGCCGCAACGTTGCAGGCAAGAGCAAGCACATGGACGGCAAGGCGATCGACATTTACTTCCCCGATGTCGCAACCAAGAAAATTCGCAACAGCGCATTGGTCAGAAAAGTTGGCGGCGTTGGATATTATCGGAGCTCCGGAGGCCCGACCGGTTTTGTGCATCTCGACTCAGGCAATGTGCGCAATTGGGGCCCGGCCATCGGCAAAACCGAAATGGCGCAGATCCTCCGTGACGGCAGAAAATCAATTGGCGCTCGCATGAGCCGCAAAGATTCAGTGGCAGTTGCCGCAGTGGATACTGACGAAGAAGCCGCAGCACTTGAAACCGCCTATCAGGGAGCTGACGAGGATTTGGCAACCCTTGCTGAAGAAGCCAGCAATTCCAAAGTTGTTCCACTGTCAAAACCTGCAGCAGGTGTGCCTAAGGGTATTGTGCAAGGTTACCCGATTCCCCGGCCGCGTCCCAAGCCCATTGAAGTTCTTCTGTTGGCCGCAGCCAACATGAAAATTGAACCCGCATCCGCACCTCCACCCACCCAGGTAATCAGAACCAAGCCATCCATCATTTCAGACAGCATTGGTGTTGTCGAAGCGGCAGATTCAATGGTTGAGGAATCCGGCCCCAGGCAGACGTCGAACCTGTCAGGCAAGGGCAGTTTTGCCGCAGCACTTCGCGATGGCACTGCCGAAGATACACCACTCATTCGGCCTATGATGGCCTCAGCCAGCAGCACCGACACCAGTTGGTGGCCGGATATTCTGAGCTTCGGCACGGAGGAAACCATCAGGCGCGACGGAGCTCCTCAGGAGTTCAGCACCGACGGGAATTCGCTGGTGCCAAGTGCCCGGCAACTGCCAGAACTCGACGCTGCTCAAGCAGATGCGGCATCTCAGGAAACTGCCTCAGGCAAATCCGACCTGCTGGTCGTGCTCCGTGATGGCAAAGGCGACATGCCAGCAAGCATCACGGATTTGTTAAACGCAAATAATTAGGTTGCTATTGCCGGGCGCCGCAAGGCCGTGTTCCAGTGCGAGATGACACCAGATGGAATCACCAAATATCTCCCTCCCCCTTGTGGGGAGGGAGACTCTGGGGCAATCAAAAGCTGTTCCGCGCTAAGCCGCGGCCTCAGCCTCGCCTGGAACCATCCCGAGCGCCTGCAGATAGAGGTCAAGCATGGACTCTTCTTCTTCGCGTTCATTGGCGTCCTTCTTGCGAAGTGAAATCACCTTCCGCAAAATTTTGGTGTCAAAACCATTACCCTTGGCCTCCGCATAGACTTCCTTGATGTCGGCAGCGATGGTTTTCTTCTCTTCCTCAAGCCGTTCAATTCGCTCGACGATACTTTTCAGTTGCCCCTGTGCGAAACTGGATTTTGTATTCACGCCTATCTCCTCCACTTAACCTAATGCTTGTGATCTTTATCAAACGCTGCCTTCTGGCCAGCGCCCGCTTCAACCTGATACTTGGCCTTCCACTCATCCTGCGGCATGCCATAAACTAGTGTCCGGGCGTCCTCCCGGCTCACCTCTTGCCCGGCCACCCTGGCTGCTTCCTCAAACCAGTTTGACAGGCAATTTCGGCAGAACCCCGCAAGGTTCATCATGTCAATGTTCTGGACGTCCGTGCGCTTTCGCAAATGCTCCAAAAGCCTCCGAAATGCCGCTGCCTCCAGCTCTATTTGCGTCTTTTGATCAAGTTTCATGGGCGCTTTCCCAAATCGAAGCGCCCTTATTAGCGCTTTGTGGCAACCTTACCAGCAGGGTTTGACACTCTTCCACACCTGAATTGTGGAACCCCGAAAGAACATGCTATAGGCTGCCTAAACGTATTTATGCCAATATGTTGCCAAACTTAATTGTCTGACTAAGATCAAGGATCGGAAGCGCTGCAGCGGGCGGTTTTGCACCCTGTTAACCTTCCGTACTCTAAAAGGGACGCTATGAACGAATCGCATATTTCGCTGGGGAGACCATAGAATGGCTCGCGCATTCGCCGCTATCCTGGGCGCTGCAGCCTTGCTTGGTTTTGCCGGCGCTACTCCAGCACGTGCAGATCTGAAGCTCTGCAACAATACATCCAGCCGCGTGGGCGTGGCCATCGGCTACAAAGACAAGGACGGCTGGGCCAGTGAAGGCTGGTGGACGGTTGAGCCGAACAAGTGCCTGCCGCTCCTCAAGGGCACGCTGATTGCCCGCTACTATTATGTCTACGCCGTGGACTATGATAAGGGTGGTTCATGGGGCGGCAAAGCCGTGATGTGTACCCGTGACAAGATCTTCACAATTCGGGGTTTGGATAACTGCGTGGAGCGTGGCTATCAAAAATCCGGCTTCTTTGAAGTTGACACTGCTGAGGAAACGGACTGGACAATTTCCTTGTCTGGCGAGAAGACCAGCCAAGGACAATAATTTCCTGTGCGCAGAAACCGTAAAGTAAAGATCCTGGCAACCCTGGGACCCGCCTCCTCCAGTCTTGAAATGATTGAGAAGCTTTTTGTGGCAGGCGTCGATGTCTTCCGCATCAACATGAGCCACACCAACCATGACATGCTGGCCCAGCTCCACGGCCATATCAGAAGCATTGAAACCAAACTCAATCGCCCCATTGGCATACTGGCGGATTTGCAAGGCCCCAAGATTCGGATCGGCACGTTCAAGAACAAGGAAGCTGTCATCAACATTGGCGACAGCTTTGCCTTCGACACGGATCCAACACCCGGCGACACCACCCGCGTTCACCTGCCCCATCCGGAAATCTTCGCATCCGTAAAAATTGGCGACTTTCTTTTGCTGAATGACGGTCGCTCACGGGTGGAAATCACCGGCGTTTCAGCCACGCGAATTGATACGACGGTCATTTTTGGCGGCACCCTTTCAAATCGCAAGGGCGTCAACCTTCCCAACACCTTGCTGCCCATTCCAGCCCTCACCGACAAGGATCGCGCCGATCTGGAGGCCGCGGCTAAAATCGGCGTCGACTGGATTGCGCTGTCATTCGTGCAGCGCCCGGAAGACGTGATGGAAGCGCGGGCGCTGATTGCCGGCAGGGCCGGCGTGATGGCAAAGATCGAAAAGCCGTCTGCCCTCCTCTGCCTCGAAGATATTTTGCAGCATTCTGACGGCATCATGGTAGCCCGTGGTGACCTCGGCGTTGAACTGCCATTGGAAACAGTGCCCGCCCGCCAGAAACAATTGACCAGGGCCGCGCGCCGTGCTGGCAAACCTGTCGTCGTGGCAACCCAGATGCTGGAATCGATGATTGTCGAACCGGTGCCAACGCGCGCTGAAGTTTCAGACGTTGCCACCGCCGTTTATGAGGGTGCTGATGCCATCATGCTGTCAGCTGAAAGTGCAGCTGGTGCCTGGCCTGAAAAGGCTGTTGAAACCATGGATAGAATTGCCCAGTCCGCCGAAGGTGACAGCTTCTATCGTGGCATCATGAACTCCCAGCGCAATGACCCGCAGCCAACAACCGCCGACGCCATTTCAACCGCTGCCCGTTCCATTTCGGAAACCCTGCAAGTGGCCGCAATCGTCAGCTATACGGAATCAGGCTCAACCGCCATGCGCGTTGCCCGCGAGCGGCCAAATGTTCCCATAATCACCCTGACGCCCATCCCCGCAACGGCCCGCAGGCTGGCCCTTGCCTGGGGTCAACATTGCGTACTGACGCCCAACGCCAATTCGCTCGAAGACATGATCGACACGGCCTGTGAGTTCGCATCATCGCAGGGTTTCGCTGAAGTCGGGCAGCGCATCATCATTACCGTGGGTGTGCCCCTTGGCGAACCAGGCGCCACCAACATGCTGCGAATTGCCGAGGTTGGAAGACCCAAAAAGAAATCGTCCTAAATATCCTGGAGACGGAGTTCCAATTCTTTGATGGCCTCCTTCACTGACTGCATGTTGGGATTTACCGCCAGCGCTTCGCGATAGGCATCGAGAGCCAAGCCCCATTTTTCCTGCGCAAAATAAATCATGCCCCGCCCGGCCAGCGCACCAAAATGGCGCGGCTCCAGATCCAGAACTTCTTCAATATCACCGAGCGAGGCTTCGTAGTTGCCCAGCAGGTAATGCAACGTCGCGCGGCGGTTCCAAGCTTCCGCGTAACCAGGATAGGCCTCAATCAGGGGGTCCAATATGGCAAAAGACGCCGTGCTGTTCTGGGCATCCATCGCAGCTAATGCTTGCGCCAAGAGAACATCCGCCGTCGGTGAATCCGATTGCGACCACAAATTCCAGATTCGCTGCTCAACGTCCTTGGCTGCTTTTTCGTTTGCGGCGTTCTGCAGTTTGGCAAAAAGAACATCAAGTGATTCTTCGCGTTGCTGCAGCGGCGTCAAAATCTTGGCTGGAGCACCCGCGTCATCTCCCTCCTTGGCAAACGCCGGGGGAGCCATAACTGACAGACTTATAAGGAGAGCAAGAAGCCTGAGATGCGTCATGGCGCCAGCTTAAAGCAAAATCGATATTATGAAAACACTTGCCGCGCCCGAATGAACGGCCGCGGCATCAAATCTTTGTCACTTGTCTGATTTAGCCCTGACGGGCTTTGAAGCGCGGATTGGTCTTGTTGATAATGTAAACCCGGCCCCGGCGGCGCACCAGCTTGTTGTCACGGTGGCGCTTGATTAAAGACTTAAGAGAATTGCGGACTTTCATGACTTCACCTAAACATGGGGCAACGCCCCTTCGAATTTGGCCGGACCATAGTCACCGCACAGGCAACTGTCAACTCAAACACCAAACCCATGATTTCAGAACAAAATATCGTTGAATTGGCAATCACGGGCGGTGCCTTGCTGGCGGGCCTCGCACTGGTTGCCGCGACGGTCTGGGTTGAGCGCCACCCGCGAAAATCCATCAACCCGTCCCTGATTCCCACCACCCCGTTGATGTTTGCGGGCGCTTTTATCTGCCTGGTCGCGGTCATTCACCTGGTCAATTTGTCCGGCATTCACACCGGCCGTTAAACCGCGCTTGTTCCCCATCGGCTTGGTCGCACAACCCCACTTTCTGGTCTATCCTGACTATTGCTGCACCAGGCGTTCCTATGTCAAACAAACCGCAATAAACAACA
>JANNXN010000062.1:0-2202 GCA_031409595.1 Rhodobiaceae bacterium | reverse complement strand
CCGATGCGCACTGCCATTTGCGGCGTGACCGGCTGTTTGCACTCAAGAATGTCATAAAGCGTTTGGCGGGAAACCCCCAGCAGCTTTGCGATCTCCGTCTTGGTTTTGCCGATTGCGGGCAAAACTGTGTCGGCCAAAAGCTTTCCCGGCGGTGTTGGGGGGCGGGTCTTGCTGCGGGTGGCGGTCATCTCAGCCATGGCTGTAACTCCTCAATGATACTGTTCGAAGTCGACGCGGGTTGCGTCACCGCCCGAAAACTCGAATGTGATGCACCATGGCCCGTTGACGTGAACAGTGTAGCGCGGCGGGGTGAAGCCCCGCAGAGAATGAAAGTCAAAACCGGGAACATCCATGTCTTTCACCATCTTTGCCGCATCAAGGGCATCAAGCCGCTCAAGAACCCGCTCATGCATTCGTCGGTCAATTTTCGAGGTTTGGTCCTTCGACCAAAGTTCGGCAAGCCCCTTGTGACGGAATGTCTTGATCACCGGCAGGTGTGTAAGGCATTACTTTACTTTTGTCAAGCATGCCCTTACAAACAAGACTGGCAGACGGCAGCGTGAATCTGGCTTCAACCATGATAAAGCCGGCACTCCTTTTACCACGCCCTAATCACAACACCCCTTCGCCTCAGCCGAAGGCACATCGAGCGCTGGATTGAAATCGAAAAATCCTGACGGCATCCAGTGGAAGGAAGCGTAGACGCAGGGTTGCACCGGCCAATCCTCGGGGCGCGGCAGGTGGTGGTAGTTCATCGTGTACCACACGACGACATTTTCGCCTTCGAGCTTTCTGTCGGCTTGTGTCCAGCGCGGCAGGCCGTCGCTGCCGTCATATTGGTTGGGATAATAGCCCGCCGAATAAAGTTCATCGCCCCTGTATTGCGTGGCCCAGAAATGCTTGTGCATGAAGCCCGCACGGCTTCCCACCGGTGAATTGGGCGGCAGGAAAGGCAGCGCGTTGACGCCGGGAACCAGCTTGTAGCCAACCGCCTCGCCATAGGCGTTTCTGACATCCGGATTGACGATTTTCCAATAGCGGGCCTGGCCCATATCCATGACACGCTGGGCTTGCTTCTCTGATCGAAGTGCTGTCTCGGTCGCGAGGATGGCATTGCCATGGGGGTTATGGGGCCCAACGGGAGCGCCAGAAAAATTCACTTCGCGCACCCCGTTGCGCTCGCCATCAACCGTCATGTCAAAGCGGAAGGAGAAGATATGCTGATGCACATGGGCGTTGATGCCAGGGGCCACGACCGCGCCATATTTGGGCTTGGCACCCGCAGCGATGGCCGACGGCAGCGGAATGCCGGTGGCCTTCACTTCAACGCCGATGGCGCCATCCTGATAGAAGTACCAATAGAAGCCGTAGACATAATTGCCAATGGTGGCGAGGCTTGAAACGACGAGGCGGCGCGAACGCTTGGTGGTCACCTCGCCCGTCACCCAATTTGAATATTTCCACAGGATGCCGTAATCTTCCTCATGCATGCAGATGGCGTTTGGAATGTGCTTGGGCTTGCCCTTCCAGTCATGAAACCACGCATCGAAATAATGGATGTGGCCGAGGCAATCACAGCCCAGCGTGAGGCTGTCGGTGAGCTGGCCGATGCCATATTCACCTGTGTCAAAGGCATTGCGGCGGAAATTGCCGCCGGTGGGATCGCCGTAAGGCACCACCATTTCGGCCAGCGAAGCGCGGTGCATGATGGGCCGCAGCCGGCCCTGATCCTCATAGCCGATCGTGTGCAGGATCAAGCCATCGCGCACATGAAAACCAACACGGAATTGCCACTTCTGCCAGCGCACGAGGTGGCCTTCGACGGTGAAGCTCGGGCCTTCCGCCTGGCTGATGTCGAGAGGCTTCAAGCCGGCGCGGGGTTTTATGCCGGTGATGGATTGCGATTCAGGCGGCAACGGCACCGTGCCAAAATCATCGATCCTGATAACTTTGCCGCGCCGCAAATCAATGACGGGATGCAAATTGGAAATGGGCCTTGCGTAAGGATTGTCGCCATTGGCATTGCGCACAAAACAGTGGCCGTAGCCCAGCCGTTCGCCATCTTCTCCGGCGATGCCGAAATTGCCCGCAGCCCACGGCTCTATGCTGACCGCACTCATGTCGGTGATGCCGCGAAGGCCGCAGGCTTCGATGAAGCGGGGATCAGCCTTGGCAATTTCACCGCCCTGCACAAACTCATCC
>JANNXN010000061.1:0-3653 GCA_031409595.1 Rhodobiaceae bacterium | reverse complement strand
AAAAGCCAGGAGCATGTGGAAGGCGTTGTGCGGTTGAAGCTTTACAAGGGCAATGTGATTGTGGTTGGCCGCAAGTCGCCAAAGTCGCTTTACTCCGATGCGCTGGTGACCTTTGAGGATGATCGCGGGGCCTATGACCAGAAGGATGCGGAAGGGTTCATTCGCTTGAATGCGCTGCGGCTTCGCACGCTGGCGGCGAGGAAGCGGAATACATAGGGGAGCAAACAATGCATAGGCAAATAGCGGATGCCACAAAATTCAATCCAACTGCAGCACTTCCTTTCGAGTTACGAATCGATGACATTAGGAATGCGATGCAAGATATCTATGATTTCTTCTATGATGTGAATTCTTTCTTGGCAAACAAAGGCCTGCCACGCTTAGATGACATGCTTCGTCCTGCAACTATGTCTGGAATTATTTCAGATATGCTGACTGCCAGCGTCGCTCGACATTCTCGCTCTCTCGTGGAAAATGGTTACCACAATGGCCATCCGGACCTTATTGTCAGAGGTTACTATCCCAATAATTCGATCAAGTCCGGTATTCAAGGCGTCGAAATCAAAACAACGAGAAAGCCTGGTGGTGCCGTTGATACGCACGGCGCTCGGGAACAATGGATGTGCGTGTTTGTTTACCGGATTGATTCTGAATCGGAACCTGCCAAGGATAGACATCCAATGCAATTCACCGAAGTTTATCTGGGTGACGTGAAAGTTGGTGATTTCAGAAAGAATGCAAGGGGTGAACTCGGGACTCGTACAGCGACATTGGATGCTGCTGGTATATCAAGACTCCGACAGAAGTGGGTATACAAACTATAACTTTGAGAGCATCGGAATAGCATCTGCTGCCATATCGAAATATGTCCGGTCCTTCTCGATTCCAACACAATGATAGTCACACGCAATAGCAGCCGCCAGAGTTGATCCCGATCCTGCAAACGGATCAAGGATTGTTCCTTTTCCTAAAGGTAAAACGGCTTGAACAATTTCCCGCAGAAAGGCCTGCGGTTTCAACGACGGATGAGGTGCAATTTGTCTTTCTGCCTTGCTGGTCGGATGAGACTTGATTACATCGCCAAAAGGTCTCTCGTCACTTGGACGTTTGAATCCGCCGGTTCCCCACTTCCTGAGATTGTCCTGCGTTCGCCCTTCCAATGGCCTACGGAATATGAGCCATGGCTCCCACATTGATCTTGGCATTACACTAATATCCTTAAACTCATTGTGGGCATTTTTGGGCCTATCGCCGCCTCTCATGGTCATGACCAAGCGGGTAATTGCCCCCCTTGGTTCTAGGCCTCCTTTTGCCAACGAACTTGCGACGCAATGAAAAAGCAGGGGATTGCTTGCTACAACTATGTTTGCTCCTGGGACTGTTGCGCGAAAGAGAAGCAGGCCCAAATTCTCAAAAAAACTTGCCATATTTGCTATGTCTGTGGCCGATAGTGTGGTGAAGCGGGGCAGCGGTGCTCTCTTTGCTCCATCAAAGGATGGTGGAATTCGCCAAACACCCCCCTTGCCCTTCCGTAATTTTGTTTGCTCATGTTCAGAATATTCGACGAGACCATACGGTGGATCAGTGACGACTGCGTGGAAAGACCGTGGTTCTACGGCTTTCAACCACTCTAAGCAGTCTCCCAAGTATAACTTGCTGGTTCCAATTTGTGTAACTTCAAAATTAGACAAGGACTTACGGGTTTGAATTTTATTTTTGGCATTGGACTGGGTGAGACGATAGTGACCACGTTCGGTTCGTTCAAACATCTTCGGCGTATTCAAGCCAAGGTATGATCGTATTGATGAAGCAGGAACAGCTCCCAATCTTCGCGTTACTACTGATTCAATCTCGCGGACTGAAGCTGAGTCTTCGCAGCCCTTTAGAAAGTCAGTTATAGTATCTCGAATGCGACCAGGTTGACTGCCGTCCATCTGTTTGTCTAACTCCGCGTGGGTTTGTACTAGTTAACCATATTGACGTCTAGACGTCAACTATGTGTATATGTTTTGTTCTAGTTTTTTTGAACGTGTTGGAACAATCCGATTTGGGGTTGGGCGCAAATTTTAGGTCGCCAGCGCCTTCAACTCTGCCAAAATCGCGGCACCCATTTTCTTGGTGGTGACAGTCTTCTCATCCTTGGCGGCGATGTCTTTGGTGCGGAGGCCTTTGGCGAGGACGTTGGCGATTGCGGTGTCAACATTGTCGGCCCAATCGATCATGCCGAAGGAATAGCGGAGGCACATGCCGAAGCTGGCTATCATGGCGATGGGGTTGGCCAGTTCTTTGCCAGCGATATCGGGGGCCGAGCCATGGACCGGTTCATAGAGCGCCTTGCGGCGTCCCGTCTTCGGATCGGCGGCGCCGAGCGAGGCAGAGGGCAGCATGCCGAGCGAGCCGGTGAGCATGGCGGCCACATCGGAGAGGATATCGCCAAAGAGATTGTCGGTGACGATCACGTCATATTGCTTGGGCCAGCGCACGAGCTGCATGGCGCAATTGTCGGCCAGCACATGCTCGAGGCCCACATCGGGATAGCTTTCGGCCTGAATGCGGGTCACCACTTCATGCCACAACACGCCGGTCTTCATGACGTTGCGCTTTTCGGCGGAGGCCACGCGGTTTTTGCGGGTGCGAGCGAGTTCGAAGGCGACGCGGGCGATACGCTCGATTTCATAGGTGTCATAAATCTGGGTATCGATGGCGCGCTTCTGGCCATTGCCGAGGTCCGTGATGGTCTTGGGTTCACCGAAATAAACGCCGCCCGTGAGTTCGCGGACAATCAGAATATCGAGACCATCGACGAGTTCACGCTTGAGCGATGAAGCCTCGGCCAATGCCGGATAGCAAATGGCGGGGCGCAGATTGGCGAAAAGACCCAGATCCTTGCGTAGCCGCAGCAGGCCCGCTTCCGGGCGATGGGCGTAGGGCACCTTGTCCCACAAGGGACCACCCACTGCGCCAAAAAGCACGGCATCGGCATTCTGGGCCTTTTCCATGTCCGCTTCGGAAATCGCCTTGCCATGGGCGTCGTAGGCACAGCCACCGACGAGGCCGCGATCAATCTTGAAGCTCGCGACCTTTGTCTCGCTCATCCAATTGATGATGTGTTCAACCTCGGCCATGACTTCAGGGCCAATGCCATCACCGGGCAGGAGGAAGAGGTTATGCGTTGTCATATGCCATCCCATGGGTTTGAATTTGGCGCGATGGGTAGCCGTGTCGCTGGATTAGCGCAAGCCCCGTTATTCCGCCGCCTGCTTGGCCATCGGATTGTTGGGATGGGTGGTCCAATTTGCGTATTCCCGAACGATTTCACGACCGGTTCGGGCGTCGGTGCCGGTGGTTTGCTCGACCATGGTGATGCAGTTTTGCACGGGGCAAACCTCGACGCAGAGATTGCAGGCGACGCATTCGGCATCGATCACTTCGAAATGGCGCTTGCCGTTTTTTGTTTGCGAGATGGCCTGGTGGGACGTGTCTTCGCAGGCGGCATAGCAGCGGCCGCATTTGATGCAGAGGTCCTGGTCAATCTTCGCTTTGGCGATGTAATTCAGATTGAGATACTGCCAATCGGTGACATTGTCCACGGCGCGGCCGCGGAAGTCTTCGATGGTTTTGAAGCCCTTCTCGTCCATCCAGCGCGACAGGCC
>JANNXN010000060.1:0-1894 GCA_031409595.1 Rhodobiaceae bacterium | reverse complement strand
CGAAAAAGAAGCTCACGCTCGAACTCGGCGGCAAGGCCGCGCACCTCGTCTTCGAGGACGCGCCGATCGACCAGGCGGTCGAGGGCGTCGTCGCGGGCATCTTCTTCAATCAAGGCCACGTCTGCTGTGCCGGCTCGCGGCTGCTCGTGCAGGAGTCCGTCTTCGCCGCGGTCCTGCGCCGGCTGCGCGACCGCATCGCCACCCTGCGCGTCGGCGATCCGCTCGACAAGAACACCGACATCGGGGCGATCAACTCCAAGCCGCAGCTCGAAAAAATCCGCAGCCTCGTGGACGCGGGCGTGGGGGAAGGCGGCGAGTTGATCCAGCCGCGCTGCGCGCTACCCGCGAAAGGCTACTGGTTCCCGCCGAGCCTGATCACCGGCGTGACCGCCAGCCATCGCGTGGCTCAGGAGGAAATCTTCGGGCCGGTGCTCAGCGTGATGACTTTTCGCACGCCCGACGAAGCGATCGAGCGCGCGAACAACACCCCGTACGGCCTGAGCGCGGGCGTCTGGACGGACAAGGGCAGCAAGATTTTCAAGATGGTCTCGAAGCTCCGCGCGGGCGTGGTCTGGGCGAACACGTATAACAAGTTCGATCCGACTTCGCCGTTTGGCGGCTACAAGGAAAGCGGCTTCGGCCGCGAAGGTGGCCGCGAAGGCATGTATGAATACATGACGGCCGATTGGCTGGCAGCTTTGCCACCCCTGGTAGATCGCAAAACGCCGGCTCTTTCCGCCTTGCCCGCCGCAACTGCCGAGCACCAAAGCATTGATAGAACTGCGAAACTTTTCATTGGCGGCAAACAAGTGCGGCCCGACTCCGGTTACAGCTATTCGGTTCTAAATGCGAAGGGCAAAAGCATTGGCCAAGCGGGCCTCGGCAATCGCAAGGATATCAGAAACGCAGTTGAAGCGGCATCCAAGGCCTCTGGCTGGGGCAGTGCTACCGCCCATAACCGGGCCCAGGTGCTCTACTATATCGCCGAGAACCTGTCCGCCCGCACCGCCGAATTCACCAACCGCCTCATCGCGTTGGGTTCGAAACCTAAAGCCGCGAGTGAGGAAATTGACCTGTCAATCCGGCGCATCTTTTATTACGCCGCCCTCGCCGACAAATATGATGGCCGCGTCCACTCCACCCGCTCCCGTCACGTAACCCTGGCGATGAACGAACCCTTTGGCGTCATGGGCGTCCTCTGCCCGGACGAAGCACCGCTTCTTGGATTTATCTCGTTGGTCATGCCAGCGATTTCCATGGGCAACCGTGTCGTAGCCGTTCCAGCAGCCCGAAGCGCACTGGCTGTCACAGATTTCTATCAAGTGCTTGAAACCTCCGATCTGCCAGCTGGTGTCATCAACATCGTAACTGGCGAGCGCGAAGAGTTGGCCAAAACCCTTGCCGACCACGATGAAGTGGCAGCCATTTGGTATCATGGCTCAGTTGCAGGATGTGCTGCCGTAGAGATTGCCTCCGCCGGAAATCTCAAAAGCACCTGGACCAATCAGGGCAAACACTTCGACTGGCACAATGACGGCCACGCCCAAGGCGAAGAATACCTCCGCCACGCCACCCAAATCAAAAACATCTGGATTCCCTACGGCGAGTAAAGGCCTATTTCAGCGCCGCCAGCGCCTCCATAAAAAACTCCGGCCCGCCGAAATTTCCAGACTTTAGCGCAAGAGCAATCCGGGGCTCACTGGTGGATAGGGTCGCTGGAACACCAGGTGCTATTTGCGGCCCAATTTCGAGCGCTTCAATTCCAAGGGCGGAAACCACGGCGCCTGAGGTTTCTCCGCCCGCCACAACAAAGCGCCGAACCCCCAATTCAACCAACTTCAAGGCAATAGCAGCAATTGCTTTTTCAACAACCACACCAGCTTGCTCGCGCCCA
>JANNXN010000059.1:0-8901 GCA_031409595.1 Rhodobiaceae bacterium | reverse complement strand
GCGTTAAAATCCGCCCGCGTGATGTGCGGTTGAGAAAACCGATCTGCAGCAAATAGGGCTCGACAATATCTTCAATCGCATCGCGGGATTCTGAAAGGGAAGCTGCTATCGTATCGATGCCAACCGGCCCGCCCCCAAAATTATGGGCAATGCAGGTGAGGTAATTATGATCCAGCATGTCCAGCCCGCGTTTATCGATATCAAGATTGCTCAAGGCTTTGTCGGCAGAGAGAGCGTCAACTTGGCGGTCTCCCGCCACCGAAGCAAAATCCCGCACGCGGCGCAAAAGCCTTCCTGCGATGCGGGGAGTTCCGCGTGAGCGCTTGGCGATTTCCCGCGCCCCGTCTTCGGTGATGGCAACCTTCATCACCCGCGATCCCCGCTTTACAATATCGAGCAGTTCTTCCTCGTTGTAAAAATCCAGCCGTACAGGAATGCCAAACCGGTCCCTGAGCGGTGTCGTCAATAGCCCCGTGCGCGTGGTGGCGCCAATCAACGTGAACTTGGCGAGATCAATCCGCACCGAGCGCGCCGCCGGCCCCTCGCCGATGATCAGGTCAAGCTGATAATCCTCCATGGCTGGATAGAGAATTTCCTCCACCGCCGGAGACAACCGGTGAATCTCGTCAATGAACAGAATATCCCGGTCCTCCAGATTGGTGAGCAAGGCGGCGAGATCACCAGCCTTGGCAATTACAGGACCAGAAGTAGCACGAAAATTAACCCCCAATTCCCGCGCCATAATTTGCGCCAGCGTCGTCTTTCCAAGCCCCGGCGGCCCCGCAAACAACACATGGTCCAGCGCTTCGGAACGCGATCGCGCCGCCTCGATAAACACCCGCAAATTCTGCTTGGCCTTGGTCTGCCCGACAAACTCATTCAAGTTCTGCGGCCGCACGTGGGAGTCAACCTGGTCTTCAGGTTTTCCATCGCGGTCTATGAGGCGTTGACTCATGACAGCGCCAATTCTTTCAACGCCTGCCGGATCAATTTCTCCGTCGGCTGATCATCACCATTTTTCCGCATGGCGCTAGCAACTGCGGCTCCGGCTTGCGACTGCCCGTAGCCCAGATTAACCAGCGCTGACACCGCATCCGATGCAGCGGTGGGACGGGCGCCATCAAGATCGGCTTGCAGCTTCGACAATGAAACATCAGAGGCAGAAAACGCCGGAACCTTGTCCTTAAATTCCAGCACAATACGCTCGGCAAGTTTTTTGCCCACACCTGGTGCGCGCCCGATCATCGGCTTGTCCTGCAACGCTATGGCATTGCCAATTTCGGCGGCAGAAAGCGTGGAAAGAATGGCCAGCGCCACCCGCGTCCCCACCCCCTGCACCGTTTGCAGCAGCCGGAACCATTCACGCTCTATGACCGAAGCAAACCCCACCAGCCGGATCATGTCCTGGCTCACCAGCATTTCCGTATGCAGCTCGGTAAATTCACCAACACCAGGCAAAGCGCTCAAGGTTTTGGACGAGCAAGACACATGATACCCCACGCCAGACACATCAATGATCAGCCAATCCGGGCCATAACTATCTATCCGGCCTTTCAATTTTCCAATCATGTCTGCTTTCTGATGGCTGCCTGATTCACGGTACTAAGCCTTAGCACTCATGAAGAACAAGTCAAGAACGCGCCATTACCCTGACCAGCGTTTGAACGCCGCGATGGTGGGCATGGCAGATGGCAATCGCCAGCGCATCAGTTGAATCCGCCGACTTCATTTCAGCCCGTGGCAGCAAAACCCTGACCATATGTTTCACCTGGTCCTTCTCCGCGTGCCCGGCCCCCACAACGGATTTCTTCACCACATTGGGCGCGTATTCGGCAACCGGAATGCCAGCCAATGCTGGCGCCAGCATCGCAGCGCCCCGCGCCTGCCCCAGCTTCAAAGTGGCGCGCGCATCCTTGTTGACAAAGGTCTCTTCGATGGCCGCCTCATCCGGCAAAAATTGCGCCAGAATATCCGCAAGCTGCTGGTGAATTTGCAACAACCGCGTCGCTAGCGGCGCATCCGCATCCGAGTGAACGCTGCCATCGGCCACATAGGAAAGTCTCGAACCTTCCGCCTCAATGACCCCCCAGCCCGTATTGCGTAGGCCCGGATCAATGCCGATGATGCGAACCTTAGGCACTCAATTTGGCCATCACATCGTCTGGGATATCCGCATTGCTGAAAACCGACTGCACGTCATCATCATCATCCAGCGCATCAACCAGCTTCAAAAGCGCCTCGGCCTTTTCCTGATCCACAGGCGCCAGTGTCTGCGGCTTCCAGACGATCTTGACACTCTCCGCATCGCCAAGCTTCTTGGCCAGGCTGGCAGACACTTCGCCGATATTTTCAAAGCTGCAGGTGATCACGTGGCCGTTTTCATCAGATGCCGTATCATCAGCGCCAGCCTCAATTGCCGCCTCCAGAATGGCATCAGCACTTCCCTTGGAAGCCGGATAGGAGATTTCACCCACTCTCGAAAACATGAAACTCACCGACCCGGTTTCACCCAGGTTGCCGCCATATTTCGTGAACAAGGCGCGCACATTGCTGGCCGTCCGGTTTCGATTATTGGTGAGCGCCTCAACCACAATCGCAACGCCACCCGGCCCATAACCCTCATAACGCATGGGATCGAAATTCTCGGCATCAGCACCTGATGCTTTCTTGATGGCCCGCTCAATCGTGTCCCAGGGCATGTTGCCGGCGCGCGCATTCTGCACGGCAAGCCTGAGTCTGGAGTTCATCGCCGGGTCCGGCAATCCGGCTCTCGTGGCAACGGTTATTTCGCGGCCAAGTTTTGCAAAGGCATTGGACCGCAGTTTGTCCTGCCTGCCCTTCCGGTGCATGATGTTTTTATATTGAGAATGACCTGCCATGCCCTCTCAAACCATGGACTTGAATAGGGGTCAAGCCTTCGGAGAACCGTTTACTCGCCATTAACGACCTTCGTTCAACCTAGCTTGAGTAGGTTAGCGGAGTTTGCGTAATGGTCGGTAAGTTTAGCATGGTTGAAGAGTTCTCATTTTCAAATGAAGAAATGATCGGGGAGGCCTGCGCTGGCGCCCTGCGAAAGGTCCGAAACTTGGCAGACACCGCCCCCATTGGCAGGCTCTTTGCGTCCATCGCCACCCTGGCCGAAAGCTCGCAAAACATCAGTCAATCCCTGGCCGGAAAAGACTTGGTCTCCGCCGCCCGGCTTATGAAAAACTATGCTGAGCCCACATCCATCGCAGAAGCATCAGAGCCACTGCCACTGCATTTCAAGAAACTCGGCTAACACTCCTCTTAGCCCTTTATCCCGCGCAACCGCTCGCTGCGGCGCCTGAGCATTTCAACTGCCAGGAGCATGGCCGTCGAAAATACGATGAGCACGCTCGCTGCTGCCGTAATGGTTGGTGAGATCAATTCGCGGATGCCGGAAAACATTTGGCGTGGCAAAGTGTTCTGCTCTGGTCCTGCGATAAAAATGATCACGATCACTTCATCAAACGACGTGACAAACGCAAACAACGCTCCTGAAATCATGCCCGGCAAAATAAGCGGCATCACCACGCGGAAGAAAACCGTTTGCGGGTTGGCGCCAAGGCCCGCACCTGCGCGCATCAATGTCCGGTCGAAACTCGACAGCGTCGCTGTAACTGTGATGACAACAAAAGGCGTGGCAAGGGCCGTGTGCGCTAGAATGAGCCCGACAACAGTTCCCGTAAGTCCCATTCGCGCATAAAAGAAAAACATGCCAAGAGCCGCAATGATAACCGGCACTATCATCGGCGAAATCAGGATGGCCATGATGGTAGCCCGCCCCGGAATATTTCCACGCGCCAATCCAAGGGCTGCCAGCGTTCCAAGCGTCGTTGCCAGAACTGTTGTCGAAAGCGCCAGTATCACGCTCAACCGCAACGCATTTTGCCAGCGCGGATTGGTGAAAAATTCGTGGTACCACTTGAGCGAAAACCCCGGCATTGGATAGCTGAAAAATGTCTCCGAATTGAACGACAAGGGCATGATGGCAAGAATGGGGGCAATCAAAAACAGTAAAACCAGGCCAACAAATACCCGCAGCGCCCAGTAGCTGACTTTTTCTGATGTTGTGAGATAGGCCGGAAGTGCCATGTCGCTAACCCAGCTTCAGCTTGTCGATGCCGACAAGCTTGTTATAGACATAATAGAGAATGAGTGTGGCAATCAGTAACACGGTGCCAAGGGCCGCAGCCTTGCCCCAGTTGTTTTCTGAATTCATCGCACTGTCAATAAAGCCCGAAATCATGTTGTCGGTTGGGCCGCCAACCAATGCTGGCGTTATGTAATATCCCAAACACAATATGAACGTGAGCAGGCACCCCGCCGCCACACCGGGCATCGTTTGCGGCATGTAAACCTTCGCAAATGCGTAAGCGGGCTTGGCGCCCAGTGATTTCGCTGCCCGCATATAGGTGGGTGAAATGGTCTTCATCACGGAATAGATCGGCAGCAGCGTAAATGGCAATTGGATATGCGTCATGGCCAGCACGGTGGCAAATCGCGTCTTGTAAAGCGCAGGCTCGCCGTCCATCAAACCCAGGGCATTGAGCAGATAGGTGACGCCACTCACCGAAAGAAATTGCGTAACAACGCCGCCATCCTGCAACAGAATGGACCATGCGGTGGTGCGCACCAGGAGTGACGTCCAGAATGGCAGCAGCACCAAAATCATCAACAGGCTCGCTGTCTTCTGCGGAAGTGTGGCCAGCATATAGGCCACAGGATAGCCGAGAATGAGCGTCAGCAACGTCACCAGCAAACTGATGCCAAGGGTGCGCTTCAGGATTTGCACATAGATGGCGCGATCACTGGAAACGCTCTCAAGACTGCCGTCAGCGCCTTGCTTCACGTCCAGTACATTCAGCAAATAGAATGGCGTGAATGTTGCCGAGGCCCGCTTGATCGTGGCCCAGGTGTTGACGTCTCCCCAAACCGGATCAAGTCCAATAACAATTTCTTTCCAGGGACCCACGTCAATCTTGTCAAGCTTGCGCGCCGTCACAGTCACTTTTGATTTCAGCGCCGGTATTTCATAATTGAGGCGCTTGCCAATAAGGGCAGATTGCCTGCTCCTGTGGGCTGCCTTCATGTCGGCCGCAAAAGCGGCAAAGGCTTCTTCGCCGGGAACTTCCCTGCCGTCCCAATCCTTGAGCGCGGCAACAGTCAGCGGCATGTGCTCGCTCACATCAGGATCATAAAATGCATTGGTCAGCATGGACCCGATGGGCACGATGAAGGTCAGAACGATAAACAGAAACAGAGGCGCAATGAGACCGATAGCCTTGAGTTGCTCACGCCGCATGGTCTGCTGAAGCTTCTGCTTGAGCGGCGTGCCATCCGCTGCGCGCATGATGTCAACTGTCATCAGTAGTGCCCCATCGCCCAAAAGAATCGGGGCGGAAGTTTCCTTCCACCCCGCGCAATATTACTTCGCCAACCAGGCGTTGAAGCGTTCCTTCAACTGGTCCTTGTTGTCAGCCCAGAACTGCGGATCAACGTTGAAGGCGGTCTTCAGGTTGTCCGGAGCTGTTGGCAGGTTTGGCACTGTCTTTGGATTGACGTTTGGAATTGCATCCATGTTGGCAGGTCCATAGGCGATATGGTTTGTCTGCTCAGCTTGTGGGCCAGCGCCTGAAGCAAATGCAACAAAGCGATAGGCTTCCTCAATCTTTGGTGTGCCCTTGGTAATTGCCCACCAGTCCCAATCCAGGCCCTGATGATCCCAAACGATCTTGAATGGCTTGCCTTCCTTGTCGATGGCTGCCTGCAGACGGCCGTTCCAGGCGGACGTCATGACAACCTGGCCATCAGCCAAAAGCTGTGGCGCCTGAGCGCCAGCTTCCCACCAGACAACTTCCGACTTGATTGTATCAAGCTTGGCGAATGCCCGGTCCACGCCTTCTGGCGTGGCCAGAACCTTGTAAACATCTTCCTTTGCAACGCCATCAGCAATGAGCGCCCATTCCATGTTCACATCAGGGTTTTTCCACAAGCCACGCTTGCCAGGGAACTTTGCGAGATCAAAGAAATCATTGATCGTGGTAGGGCCCTCGGGCAGCTTTGTGGTGTCATAGCCAAATACTGTGCCGTAAACGATAGTGGGTACAGCGCATTCCAGCAGATCGCCACCGATGAACTTCGACTTGTCGAGGCCAAGCTTGGCCCAGTCAATGGTCTCAAGCGCACCCTCAGCGCAACCCTGCAAGCCGGTTGCCGTATCAACGTCAATCACGTCCCAGGTAATGGCATTGGCTTCCACCATCGCCTTGATCTTGGCCACTTCGCCGTTGTATTCGGCTTCTGTCACCTTGTTGCCGGCAGCATTATAGGGCTCATAATAGGCCTTGCGCTGGCTTTCCGAATAAGCGCCACCCCAGGAAACAACCGTCAGCTCATCGCCAGCGCGCGCTGATGCGGCAAAAGCGGTTCCTGCCAAAAGGGCAGCACCAAATATAACTGTAAGTTTCTTCATATTTACTCCTCCAAATGCGCCGAAAACCGGCTGAAAATAGCGTTTCTGGAGAAAGCATCTAAGCCAGGCAGCCGCCCTGCCCGAAAGCTGGCGTTCCCGCTGCAACAAACCCAGACGTCCTCCCTATCACGACCCTGCTGACTTGACTGAGTGCCACCACAACCCTGCGGGCAACCCTCACTACCGTTCTTATTTCAAGGTCTTAAGGCAGATACTAAGCACAGCCACGGCAAACGTCACAAGATTTTTTTTGAACCCACAGCGGAATATTTGTCATGTCACCAAAACCCGACATCCACCTGGGATAATCTCCCGCCAATCCGGATCGGCGCAACTCTCAAAGCCAGTCCAGTCTTGTCATCCGTCTCAACCGCCACACCGCAAACCGTGGCTTCCCCCTCAGCGGGCTTGAATTTTTCCACCGGCAGTTTGCGCTGGAAACGTTGCAGCGGCTCGGCCTTGTCCATGCCAATCACGGAATCATAGTCGCCGCACATGCCCGCATCCGTCATGTAGGCGGTACCACCTGGCAATATCTGGTGATCGGCGGTTGGCGTATGCGTGTGGGTGCCAACCACCAGGCTGGCGCGCCCATCCACGAAATGCCCCATCGCCATTTTTTCAGATGAAACCTCGCCATGAAAATCAATCAGAATGGCATCGCAGTCGCGCCCCAATGTACATTGGTCCAGCGCCTGCCCAACCGCCGGAAACGGATCATCCAGCATGGGCTCAATCATCACCCGGCCCATCGCGTTCATCACCAGCACGCGCTGTCCCGCTGGCGTCACCACCATGGCTGTTCCAGCCCCCGGACATCCCGATGGCCAATTCAAAGGCCGGATGAGATTTTGTTCACGCTCAATGAACACCAAGGCTTCACGCTGGTCAAACGCATGGTTGCCAAGCGTTACAACATCAGCCCCGCATTCGCGCAGCTTCTGGTAAATATCAAGGCTGATGCCAAAACCATGGGCAGCATTTTCGCCATTCACCACCACCACATCCGGTTTGTAGCGCTCGCGCATGAGTGGCAACTCGCGGTAAATCGCATCCCTGCCGCTCCGCCCCACCACATCGCCCAAAAAAATCAACCGCATTTAATCGTCTCTCGTTCGGTCATAATCCAATCCAGCGGTTGATCGTGTTCATCGTGGGGCACCTCTTCCACTTCCTGGCCGGAATACGCAACACCAATGGCTGTAAATTTTTTTAGCGCCCGAAGCTTCGCCAGTGTGCGGTCATAAAACCCGCCGCCATAGCCCAAACGGTAACCTCGCGCGTCATAAGCCAGCATCGGGACCAGGAGAACATCGGGCGAGACTTCCGGAGCAGTATCGACAGGAATTTGTATGCCCCATAACCCCGAAACCAAAACCTCGTCCGGCGACCAGCGCCGAAATATCAGCGGCTCATTTTTCCCCACCACAACAGGCAAGGCCGTAACCCAACCCTCCGATGCCAACCGATGCAAAAGCTCAAGCGTGGAAATTTCACTGAGATAAGGATGAAACCCGGAAATAACACCGCTTCGCAAGCCTGCCGGCAACCCGCGCGCCGCCAAATCCAGTCCCGCTGTTTCCTTCAATCTCGCATGTGCAGACTCGCGCTTTTTTGCAGCCGCAAGCCGCGCCGCTTTTTTAGCTGCAAACAAATCGCCACTCACGAAGCTTGCATCCAGTTTTCGACTTTCAAGCCATCAACACGCGAAAATTCACGGATGTTGTTACTTACCAGCACCGCATCCTCAGTCAACGCATGGGCAGCAATCCATATGTCATTTGCCCCGATGGGGAGGCCCCGAGATTCAAGATCAAATCGCAATCGGCTGTAACTCGCCATAACCTCAATTTGCAGAGGTCTGATTTCAATTGTTTCCAGCACTCGTTCCATCTGGCGCAAGAGTCTGAAAGCCCGAAATCGGTCAATGCCATATTGCACTTCCCCCGCCACAATCACACTGGTGAAAACCTGCCCACTGCCAACCACATTCATGCGCTGCGCGCACTGCCCGAAGGGATGGCGAGCCAGTTCAGTGAGAATATTCGTATCAAGCAGGTACTGCCCGTTCACAGTTCAACGGGCTCGGGCGGCGGGTCTGCAATCTCTGGAAAGGGTTCATCAATCGTTTCAAATGTGTCGAGCAGTTCGCTAAGCGTCATTTTCTTCTTCGGTGCTTCGATGATCAGCTGGTTGCCAACCCGGCGCATGACAGCCTCATCCCCCGGCAATTCAAACTCGCGGGGAATGCGAACAGCCTGATTGCGGCCATTCCGGAATAGCTTCACATGACGGATTTCATCCATGAACAACACATGGCATATGCCTTGGCATATGTCAAGAAGTAGCGAGCCACCATAAGCCGTGGGAACTAACGATCCCGGGTCCCTACTCACGTAGGTGGG
>JANNXN010000058.1:0-5761 GCA_031409595.1 Rhodobiaceae bacterium | reverse complement strand
TCTTCACCATTGCCTTTGGTGAGGGCGCAGGCAAAGGCGTTCTCAGCCGTATTGCCCATGTCTCAGGGGGTGCAATGTTTGCCGCAAATGCCGTTTCCATCGATCAGACCTATCTCAAAATCTCAGCAGAGCAATGAAGTGTCCCCAAAAACACGCCTGTGAGGATCGTGAACATGGATAAAAACAGGCCAAGCCGCATCAAGAAAGGCAACTTGCATCAGCGGCTGAGCCATGCCCGGCTGAGGCATGCGGTTGGCGCGACGGAACCCTTGATCACTTTCATGGTCACGGTGCTCGCCACCCTGTTTGTTGGGCTGAATGCTTCTGCGAACTTCATTCCGCAGTGGGCCTGGGTTGTGGTGTTACTCGCGGGGCTGGGCGCAACCACAATGTTGATAGCAACAGGCTTGACTGACCCCGATTCGATCACGGATTCCATCACACTGACCCTCGAAGACTATTTTCACGTTGAATGCATTGCAGATGTAAACATCCGGGCTCAGATAATCCAGGCCGTAGCCCACCGTGCGGGCCTGCAGAAAGTGCTTCATCGCAGCAAACATGGGATGCGGAACCAGGTTTTAGAGGCATTGGCAGCGGTTGATGAATGGCTGACTGGCATAGGAAACCTTGCGCAGCTGCTTGTGCCATATCAATCAGAAGCGCAGCATCAGTCAGAAACGAAGCTGCATTTGATGGCCCGCATCACCCAGCTTGAGCAGAGAGTTGGAGAAGCAACCGACCCCCGCATCAAAGCGCAGCTGCGCGAGACTATTGCAGGACGGCGACATCAACAGCGTGCAATCGAAGAATTGGAAAGTCTGGTTGAGCGGGGTCTTCTCCGCCTTGAGCGCGCCGTTGCGGCCTTAGGAACAATCAACGCCCAGCTCTCAATGTTGGTTGTCCGAGGCGAACAGGAAGCCGATGCTGCCAAACTCGCGCAAGAGATCAATGTGGAAATTCAGGAAATAGATGCAATTCTTGCAGCCCTTGATCGCGTCCATTCAATGGACCTGATCGCCGTGAATTCAATGGCCCAGGAGAATTTACAATGAGCGAGGAGATCATGATCGTCAAGGTGGCGAAGGCGATTGCGGTCGCGACAGGCGACACGAATTGGAAAAGCCAATTGATCACAGCGCGCGCTGCCGTGAAGGCAATGCGTGAGCCAACCACGGCAATGTTACAGGCAGCTATGCCAGACTTGCCAGACTGGGGATATCTGACGGAAGAGTGGCAGGCAATGATTGATTATATAGTCACTGAGAAACCAGGTTGATTTATTAAGTGCCGCGCTAACTGAGCACTCTATGTTTTCCTCTAACTGAATCTTACATCTGGCGAACTTCACGAGATCAATTAAGCTGCCGCCTGAAACGCTGCGAGTTTTTGGCGGTAGCTCAGGGCTTCGGCGATGTGCAGGCGCGCCACCTGATCTTTGCCATCGAGATCAGCGAGAGTTCGCGCCACGCGCAAAACCCGGTGATAGCCCCTTGCCGATAGCCCCATGGCGTCCGCCGCATCGCGCATCAGTTTGAGGCCTGCCTGATCGGGCTGGACGATTTCTTCCAGCAGGGTTCCATCAGCCTCCGCGTTCAGCCGCAGATGGCCAACACCCAGTTTCGCAAACCGCTCACGTTGACGGAGACGCGCTGCCGCCACACGAACCGCCACATCAGCGCTCGATTCTTTCGACGCTGGCAAGGTGAGATCGGATATCTTGACGGCGGGCAATTCAATCTGGATATCCATCCGGTCGAGCAGTGGACCTGAAATCCGCTGCTGATAATCCGACGCACAGCGCGGGCCTTTCCGACAGGTATGTCCTGGCTCTCCAGCCATCCCGCACTTGCAGGGGTTCATCGCCGCAATGAGCTGGAAGCGCGCTGGATAGGTCACGTGATAATTGGCGCGCGCCACCACGGTCTCACCCGTCTCCAACGGTTGCCGCAAACTTTCCAGGACGCGCGGTTGAAATTCCGGCAGCTCGTCAAGAAACAAAACCCCATGATGGGCCAACGCCATTTCGCCGGGCTTGGCCTTGAGCCCGCCACCCACCAATGCGGGCATGGAGGCCGAATGATGCGGCGCTCGAAATGGCCTGCGCTGCGAAAGCCTGCCGTCTTTCAATTCACCGCCGAGCGACGCCACCATGCTGACATCCAGCATTTCGCGGGGATCCATGGGCGGCAGGATGGAGGGCAGGCGCTGCGCCAGCATGGACTTGCCAGCCCCCGGCGGCCCCACCATCAACAGATGATGTCCGCCCGCTGCCGCCACTTCCAAAGCCCGCTTGCCGCTCTCCTGCCCCTTGATGTCGCGCAAATCAGGCAGCGCCACGGGATCGGCGGCAAGGAAAGCCTTGGGCGCCGAGAGAACCTGCGTCCCCTTCACATGATTGATGAGCTGAATGAGATTGTCGGGCGCCAGAATATCAATATCCTCGCCAGCCCAGGCAGCTTCCGAGCCCGACGCCTTGGGACAGATCAGCCCCAGCCCCCGCGCGTTGGCGGCAATCGCTGCGGGAAGTGCGCCAGCAATTCCCATGAGCCCGCCGTCCAGGGCAAGTTCACCCAGCACCACATAACGATTGAGAAAATCCGGCGGCATCACGCCCAAGGCCTGCAGCACCGCAAGCGCTATCGGCAAGTCAAAATGGCTGCCTTCCTTGGGCAAATCAGCGGGTGACAGATTGACCACCAGGCGCTTTCCCGGCAGGCCCAGGCCAATCGCAAAGAGAGCCGCCCGCACCCGCTCGCGGCTTTCCGCCACCGCCTTGTCGGGCAGGCCCACCACATGAAACAGGGTCTGGCCGGAAATGAATTGCGCCTGCACATCAACCGCCACGGCCTCAATGCCTTGAAACGCCACCGTTGCAACCCGTGATGTCATAGCCCTGTTCCCGTCCAGCAGAAACAGGACGCTAGCCCACTTCGTTTTCCGGCGCAAGAACATTTAGTGAACAATCGGTATGGCGATGCGGCGCCCTTGCCGGGGAGCACTCCTGTGAGCAAGCCAAACCGCATTAGTCCGTAGCCGGATGGTTTCCGCCTCGGCTCACTGTCACCATTCTTGATTGAAGCACGCCAGCACTTCAGCTTGTGTCGGGCTTCATCGCGTCCCAGGCGAGCCCGTGGCATGCGATGAGCACTTCATCGACCTCGTGAATGGGCTTCCGGCGGTAGCCCGGCGGATGGCCGGGCCTGAGCGGCGACAGGAACTTCATCTCTGGCGCGGCCTCCCGCCTCTGCCGCCAGCGCGCCAGTCGCCTGGCCTGGCGCGGCAGATCCTCAAGCGCGGATTTGAGGGCCTGGAGCCTGCGGCTGAGGCGTTGGGCGTTGACGAGGCCATCGGGCGGCGGCGGGGGTTCAACCACAGGCCGGGGTGCTGGCCACAGGGCCGCCACCCGCGGATCGGGCCCGAAGAAATGGATGCGCGGCTCCATCCGCGCGAACTTCCGGTGGCGCAGGCGTTTGAAATTCTTGCGCGGATCGAAAAGCTGAAAGGACGGACGTGGCGCGCTGCTCTTTCCAATCACGTGCCCCTTGGGCATGGCGCGCGATGGCGCCAGCTTCACCACAATCCCGCGCGCCGCGATGACAATCAGTCGCCGCACGGCGGATTCGGCGGGCCGCAGCACCCGCAGCACGGCGCTGTGGAGGAGCGGCGGAATCCGCGAAACCGTGGCATCGCCTGCCAGCCCCAGCATGGCGAAAAGCGCTTCAATGATGCCTTGGAGCGCTTCGCTGTTGCGTTTGATGGCCAAATCCCAGTCCATGTGGTTTTCCTTGTCCGGCATAAAGAACATAACAGGAACACAAATGACACAGTAGGAATATAGTGTCAAGGGGGTATTCCGCATATATCCCCTTGACGTATGCTATAATCGTATCTATATATATTAGGCAGGAGATTACGAAAATGGCTAAGTCAATGACTTTAAAGCAGTTTCAGGCAAGGTTCCCCTCAGATAACGCCTGCCTAAATCACCTGTTCAAGACACGCTATGGACATGAGATTATATGTCCAAAATGCGGGCAGATCGACACATTCCACAAACTGTCAAAAATGCCAGCGTTTACATGCAATTGCGGCCACCACATTCACCCAATGGCTGGAACGCCGTTCCAATCCACACGGACGCCGCTTACCACTTGGTTCCAAGTCATGTTCCTGTTCACGTCATCGCGCAACGGCGTTTCTGCGAAAGAGGTCCAGAGGCTTACGGGCGTGACCTACAAGACGGCATGGCGCATGTGCAACGAAATCCGCAAGTACATGGGTTGGGTTGATGGCGATGTTCCCCTTGGTGGTTCTGGACCGAAAGCAAGGGTCGTTGAGATGGACAAGGCATTCATCGGAGGCAAAGACAAGCAGGGTTTTGATGACAAGGCCGTTGTGCTTGGCATGATCGAACGTGGCGGCGATGTGATGACCCGCGTTATTCCGGGCCGGGATTGGCACTCAGTCAATCGCGCCATGCGTGACAACGTGAAGGAAGGCAGCACAATCTATACCGATGAAGCGCCTGTGTTCAAATCCCTTCCGAACCTTGGCTATGAGCATGAAGCCGTCAATCACTCAAAGAAGGAATGGGTGCGCGGCAACGTTCACACAAACTCGATTGAAGCCTTCTGGTCTAACGTCAAGCGCTCAATCAAGGGGACGCACGTTTGGGTTTCGAAGAAGCACTTGCAGACTTACCTTTCCGAGTTCGAGTACCGCTATAATTTGCGGAAGGAGCCTGAGTTGATGATGAACGCGCTTTTGAAGGCTTTTCCACGGGCTTAGGAGCCTTGGTAAGCATGGCATGGAGAAGCGTGTCGAATTTATTCATCGGCTTTTTCAATCACGTAGTCATCCCTGATAGGTTTTGTGTCGGCGCTTTGCAAAATCTTTGTCAGCCGTTGCATTATATGGTCCAAACTATTTCGCAAATCTCGGTTGGGGTGGTCGCTCCCGCTGTAAACCAGCGTACCCGAGCCGTGTTGCAGATAGATTTGCTCACCCTCTCCAAATGCCAATAAAACAAAAGTCTGTAGATCACTAAACCATTTATTGGCTCTTGCCTCCAAGTCTGTTCTATCAACTTCGTCGCTCTTGCATTCCTTCATTAACGCCACGCCATTTGCAAGAGCGTTACCGAGTTTTTCTTTTACTGCAATGCGCCGCCTGTCTGATTGTAATGACGTTTGCAGTTCAGCAATTTTTTGATCTTTGCTATCCGCATCCTTGGCGGGCAGACGAATAAAGTTCCAGGTCCAAAATACAATGAAAACTACAAGCAACGCCGGGATCACTGAAAGATATTGGACGACCTGATCCGTACCCGCATCAGGTGAACCGAAATACCAGAGCGCGGCTAGAGCGGCGGTAGCATAAAAAACCTTTATCACGCCCTGTTCCGCCGAGTTGAGGCCAAGGGATTCGACCCAAGTCTCTTTGAAAGAGCGGTTGAACTTATCTTTCCAGAAATCGAGGGCACGAGTGGCCATTGCCTATCTTGCCACATATCACTTGCTCCCGCAAGCATACGTCAAGGGGATATATCCGGGGTATTCGTATTTTCCCTCTCCCCGTCAACGGGGCGAGGGAGCGGAGGCGCAGAAACTCTCCCTCTCTCCGCACTGGCGGGGAGCATTGGCGAAAATGCGCGGGAATTCCGATAGAGTGGGGTGTCATGTAATTACACGTAACTGCCATTTGGTATTTTTTACTTGGCCCTATGCCGTTCAGCGCCACCGCCCAGCACGCTTCCCAC
>JANNXN010000057.1:0-11211 GCA_031409595.1 Rhodobiaceae bacterium | reverse complement strand
AATCAGTCCCTACTTGTTCCGTCATTCCCGCAAAAGCGGGAATCTATGTGCTATTTCAGCAAGATAGATGGATGTCCGCGTGTGCGGGCATGACGGTAATAGCGTGTCTGTTTGAGTTCAATTGAGCGACCGTCGCTCTAGCGCAAGGCGATCCTGTCGCAGCTTGCGATAAAACGACTCGCGTAAGCATAGTCCATCTTGATAAGCCGCTTCGAAAGGCCGCCCTGTCCAGAAATCCAATTCCGAACCCAACCAGGATATTTCTTCATCATGAACGACTGTGCCACGCGAATTGCCCGTGCATTGATGCTAGATGGCGAATGGAACCTGAAATAGGCCCCGGGGCTGATGCAAGTTTGTTGCTGGGGCAAACTCAAGAAGAGTGTGCAGGAGGAATCGCATCTGCCGGAAAATTTGACGAGCGTACCCGCATCCCGGTATTCAGCCACCTTGAGGGCGTATTGAACAACAACCCCACCGCCATTGTTTGTAATTGAGACCGAATTTTCAGTTGCTGCTTGCGTTCCGCCGCTACCCAAGTTGATAGCCCCAAGAACTGCGCATCCAAATAGAAATGACTTAGAGCTTGCTGTCTGCATCGACCCTCATCAAACGTCCCGAAATCCAAAATCTCGGCCGTCGACGAGAATCATAGAAATGAGTTGTTAAGAAATAGTAAGCACGCACATGGTGCTGCATCGGCTGCATAGCCTACGGCAACAGCACAATCAATAAAACTTTAGGTTGTTCCGCGACGAGGTCATTTCGCGAAAGAAACTTCAGCTAACAATGATAACCTGCCCGGTAATGGCGCCTTCAACACTCTTGGCATAGGCGAGGCCCACACGCGCTGACGACACCGCTTCATGGCCAGGAAAATAACCTTCATATTTCTTAGTCGAGGCTTCGAGAAGTCCGGGGCTCACGACATTGATGCGAATGCCACGTTCAAGTTCAATTGCAGCAGCGGTAACAAACCCCTTGAGTGCTGCATTGACAGTCGCCGCATTTGCCCCCTTCAAGATGGGATCGCGGTCTAGCACACCGCTGGTCAGCGTAAACGATCCGCGGTCATTCAAATACCGCGTGCCAAGCAAGACAAGATTGACCTGCCCCATGAGCTTGTCCTTCAAGCCGACCATGAACTGCGCTTCCGTCATTGTGGCAAGCGGGCCAAAATGCGCATGCCCGGCACAGGCCACAACGGCATCGAGCTTGCCAAGCTTCTCAAACATTGCAGTAATCGATGCCGCGTCCATGAGATCAACCTGCACATCGCCCGTTGATCTGCCAGCCTTGATAACGTCATGGCGTCCGCTGAGTTCAGCAACCGCTGTCTTGCCGACATCGCCATTTGTTCCCACGATGAGAACACGCATTATTCGGCCTCAGGTTCAAGCTTCAAACCCTTGAGCTTGGCGAAAACTGAATCAGCACTGTAGTGCTTGTCATCATTTTTGACAGTCTCAGGTGAAACAGCCTTTTCGGCTTCCACAGCAGCAGCAGCAACAGCTGCCACATTGGCTGCCGTTCCCAAAACTTCTGCTGCAGGAATAAGCGTGCGAGCCGGTGCTGCATCAGGCACCTGGCCCTTGCCGGCCTTCCGCGCTGCCTTCTGAACCGCAAAATCCAATTCCAATTGCGAGCACAGGCCAAGCGACACCGGATCAACCGGCTTGATGTTGGCCGCGTTCCAATGCGTGCGATCACGAATGGCGGCGATGGTGGATTTCGTCGTCCCCACCAGTTTCATGACGGTTGATTCCGGCAATTCCGGATGATTGCGGAGCAGCCACATAATGGCATCAGGCCGCTCACCCCGGCGCGACACCGGAGTATAGCGCGGGCCGCCTGTCGATTTTTGCACCGGAATATTGACCTTCGAAACCAGAATTTTGAGAACGTAGTTGGGGTCGGCCTCGCCCTTCTTGATCTCGTCACGCGTCAGCTGTCCGCCGGTTACCGGGTCCAAACCCTTGATGCCGGCGGCCACATCGCCATCGGCAATGCCCTTCACTTCCAACTCATGCAGATTGCAATAATCAGCGATCTGACGGAACGTCAGCGCCGTGTTTTCAACGAGCCAAACAGCAGTCGCCTTGGGCATCAACGGGGCATTGGACATAATTTTTTCGCTCCTTCAGAACCGCCTCGGGTTCCGTCACTTTGTTAGAAATAGGTGGGGAATAGCCGTTATATAGGCGCTGCCCGCCAAAGATGCAACGCGATTATGTCGTCAGCACAATCTTGCCCACATGCTGGCTGGACTCCATCAGCCGGTGCGCATTCCAGGCTTCCGCCAATGGAAACGTCCTGTAGATCACGGGTTTGCATTCGCCAGCCGCCAGCAGCGGCCAGACTTTTGCCTCCAACGACCGTGCAATCTCTGCTTTCTCCGCCACGCTGCGCGGACGCAGCGTTGATCCGGTTAGGGTAAGGCGTTTCAGCATGAGCGGCAGGAGATCGATTTCAACTTTCGCCCCCTTCTGAAACGCGATGTTCACAATGCGTCCATTCAAAGCCACGCACTTCAGATTGCGCGCCACATAATCACCCCCCACCATATCGAGAATGACATCGGGCACCACGTTGGCAGCTTTCAGTTCCTCAACGAAATCATGGCTGCGATAGTTTATGGCCAGCTCGGCTCCCAGGCTGCGGCACTCATCGCATTTGGCGTCACTGCCGGCAGTTACAACCACGCGCGCCCCAAACGCCTTGGCCAGTTGAATGGCTGTCGTGCCAATGCCGCTGGAACCGCCATGGATCAGAATTGTATCCCCCGCCGCTAAACGCCCGCGATCAAACACATTGGTCCAAACGGTGAAATAGGTTTCTGGAATGGCAGCCGCCTCAACCATCGTCATGCCAGCAGGCACAGGCAACGCGTTGTCTTCGGCCACCACACAATATTCCGCATAGCCGCCGCCTGGCAGCAACGCACAAACCTTGTCGCCAATTCGGTAGCGCTTAACACCTTCACCCAAAGCGATAACCTCGCCTGCAACTTCCAAGCCAGGTGTGGCGGGCGCTCCAGGAGGCGGTGGATAACCACCCTGGCGCTGCAAAATATCCGGCCGGTTTACCCCAGCCGCATGAACCCGAAGCAAGATCTGGTCCGGCGATGGCACAGGCCTTGGAAGATCGACCGGCTCCAGGACTTCTGGTCCCCCGGGTGTGGTAATCGCAATGGCTTTCATCATGCTCATTTGAGGTCCTCTTGGGAGACACAATGGGTTGCCGAACCCCGCTCTGCAATGGCAAATTAAAACAAACCAACCAAAAGGATCACGGCCATGGAACTTGATGACATCCCCAAAAAGCCGACCAGCATGGTTATCGGCGAAAATCTCGATGCGATTTCGGTGGCCGAATTGGAACAGCGCATTCACGCTCTGGAGTCAGAAATCGCGCGGGTTCGCGCTGAAATTGCAAAGAAACAGGCGAGCCGCAGTGCCGCCGACTCATTTTTTCGCAATTAATGTGAATCTGTTAACCATTTGGTAATGAGTTTTGTTTACTTTTAATACTCGAAATCCAGACTTGTTTGGATTCTCCGAGTGGCACTTTCCCACTCTGTTTGACGCCTCCCTGTTAGACTCAAAGCCGCGCAAATTCACGCGGCTTTTTTTTGGCCCGGTTCTTGCTTGGTAATTAGCAAAATAAATTGTACTCAGCGTATTGACCGAAAATGAACCACGCTTCATGATCAAGCCGCCTGATGCATAAAAGTCGAGTTAATTGGGCAAAAGGAAATTAGGCATGTCTGGTTCTGTAAACAACGTATCAACAGTCAATTTCTTCACAAAATTCACCACTTCAGAGCAATTTGAAAAGGTGTTCAAGGAAGGCATGTCGTTGGTTGAAGAGACAGCGAATTATCTCGACGGCCCAGGCCGTTCAGATGCGCGAGCCCTTGATCGCCATGGCGCCATAGCTTACGCAACGGAGAGCATGCGGTTAACCACGCGCCTGATGCAGCTTGCATCATGGCTGCTGCTCCAGCGCGCCATTGGCGCAGGCGAACTGACGCCCGCCGACGCCACCAAGGAGAGCCACCGCATCAGCTTGGCAGATATTGGCAAGGGTCATGATCTTGCGGGCTCGGAAAACCTGCCCGAGGATTTGAAAGCGCTGATCAATCGGTCCCTCGCCCTGCATGAGCGCATCTACAAGCTGGATAAGATGATCAGGCAGAATGAAAACGACATTCAACCAACCGCCAGCCCGGTCAACGAACAGCTGGACCATCTGGCGTCGATGTTGAAAATATCCCGCGGATAAAACAAAAAAAGCCCGGAACACTGTCCGGGCTTTTTCAATTCTGCAAGGCCTCTTACTTGTTAAGAAAGCCGAACTTCTGCTTGAAGCGCGAAACGCGTCCACCGCGATCAAGAATTGTCTGGGTGCCGCCCGTCCAAGCCGGATGCGACTTGGGATCAATATCCAACGAAAGCGTATCGCCCTCTTTCCCATAGGTTGAGCGGGTCACAAATTTGCTGCCGTCAGTCATCACCACGTTGATGGTGTGATAATCCGGGTGAATGCCTTCTTTCATCGTAAAATCTCTCAAAATAAGCGGAAAAAGCCTGCTGGCGCGCCACTATTGTTAAATTCGGAACGCGCTCTATACAGGAACCCCCAATGAGAGGCAAGTAGGACAAAATGGCCGAAAAAGCAGGAGCGGTTGCTGGCAGCCGGAGTTTGCGCCCCCTCGCCCGAATGGCGCCTTTCCTCACGCGCTACAAGCTTCAGATTGCCTTGGCCCTCATGGCCCTGATCATTGCCTCCGTCGCAACCCTTGCCGTGCCCCTGGCGGTGCGCAGCATCATTGATCATGGATTTTCGACCGCAAATACCGCTGTCGTGGACAAGTATTTCGCCATGATGCTGGGCGTGGTCTTTCTGCTCGCCATCAGCTCAGCCACCAGATTTTATTATGTCATGTGGCTGGGTGAAAAAATCGTGGCGGACGTGCGCGATGTTCTCTTTGAACACTTGCTGAAATTGAGCCCGGCGTTCTATGAAACGCAAAAAACCGGCGAAGTTATTTCCCGCCTGACAGCCGACACCACGCAGATCAAATCAGCGTTCTCGTCAACTGCATCCATAGCGCTGAGAAACGCCGTCATGTTGGTGGGCGCGGTTTTCATGATGACTTTCACCAGCCCGAAACTTTCAGGGCTTGCAGGCCTCGCAATTCCGCTCGTTGTGTTGCCGCTGGTGACTTACGGGCGAAGAGTGCGGAAGCTCTCGCGCGCTGCTCAGGATTCACTCGCAGCTTCCGCCGCCTTTGCGCAGGAACGTCTGTCGGCCATCACGACGGTTCAATCCAACGTGCAGGAGATCAACACCAATGATGAATTTTCCCGTGCCACCCGGTTTGCATTTTCAGTGGCGGCACAGCGCACCTTGGCGCGCGCAGTTCTAACAGCCGCAATTATATTTGTAGCCTTGGGCGCAATCGTTGGCCTGTTGTGGTTTGGCGCGCAGGAAGTGATGAACGGCAATCTTTCAGCGGGCGTGTTGAGCCAATTTGTTATCTACGCAATTTTGGCCGCAAGCTCGCTGGGCCAGCTCTCCGAAGTGTGGGGAGAAATTCAACAGGCCGCAGGGGCCGCCGAACGCATTTCCGATCTGCTCGATCAAAAACCCGAAATCTCATCGCCCAAAAATCCGGTTGCCTTTTCCCTTGCCCCCAAAGGCCACGTCGAATTTGAGGGCGTCACGTTCAACTATCCAACCAGGCCCAATGCGGCGGCGCTGAAGTCACTCAGTTTCATTGCAAAGCCCGGCGAAGTCACCGCCATCGTTGGGCCGTCTGGCGCTGGCAAGACGACACTGTTTGCGCTGATCCAGCGCTTTTACGACCCGGCAGCGGGGCGCGTTTTGATTGACGGAACAGACGTCAAGACAGTTGACCCCTTGGAACTCCGCAAACACATTGCCGTCGTGCCGCAGGAAACCATTATTTTTTCCGGCAGCGTTCTCGACAACATCCGCTTTGGCTCTCCCGGTGCTTCAAAGGATGATGCCATGGCCGCTGCAAGGGCCGCGCGCGTTGACGAATTTGCACTGAAACTGCCGAATAGTTTTGATACTGAAGTAGGCGAACGCGGCGTTACGCTGTCAGGCGGCCAGCGCCAGCGCATCGCCATTGCCCGCGCCATTCTGCGCAATGCCCCCATTCTGTTGCTGGACGAAGCCACCAGCGCCCTTGACGCAGAAAGTGAAGCGCTGGTTCAGGAAGCTCTGGAAAAACTCACCGCCAACCGCACAACCCTGGTCGTGGCGCACCGGCTGGCAACGGTTCGCAATGCGGATCGCATCCTGGTTTTTGACAATGGAAAACTTGTGGCACAAGGCACCCACAGTCAACTTGTCAAAGCCAATCCACTCTACGCAAAATTGGCAAAGCTGCAGTTCAGCGTTCCGTCAACTTGAGCTCAATGCGGCGGTTTTGCGATTTTGCATCTTCCGACGTGCCAGGATCAAGCGGCTGAAATTCGCCAAACCCCGCAGCCACCAAATGCTTTGGCGAGACACCCTGCGCGATCAGGTATTTCACAACCGCAATGGCGCGAGCTGAAGAAAGCTCCCAGTTGGATTTGAACAAGACCGTGTTGATGGCATCAATATCCGTATGCCCGTCAACGCGCAGAACCCACGCGATGTCAGGTGGAATTTCCTGCTCAAGCTGCTTCAGTGCATCAGCCAGTTTCAGCATCTCCTCTTGCCCAAGAGTGCTGATGTTGGCCTCGCCCTTTGCAAACAGGACCTCCGATTGAAACACGAAGCGATCACCCACAACCAGGATATCCGAACGCTGCGAAAGAATCTGCCGCAAGCGCCCAAAGAACTCAGAGCGGTAGCGCGACAGTTCCTGCACCCGTTGCGCCAGAGCGGAATTCAAACGCTTGCCCAAATCCGCAATCTGCGCTTCGGAAGATTTGTTACGGACTTCGGCATCCGTCAGAATATCGTTGAGCTGTGCAAGCTGGCGGCGCATGGCTGCAATTTGTTGGTTGAGAAGCTCAACCTGCGCCAGGGCCTCCGACGTGATTGACTTTTCCTTGTCGAGTTCAGTTTGCAGCCCGGTAATGGTTTTGTTGGCCGAAGAACCCTTGGAATTTTCCGCCGCCAGACTGGCAAGAAGATCAGAGGCTTTCAACTTTTCCGCTGTGAGGTCATCGTTAAGCGCCAGCAGGTTTGCTTCCAGTTCACCTTTGGCTGCTTTCTCCAGGGCCAAAAGTTGCGTGAGTTCCGCAATCTGCGAGCGGAGCTGCCCAAGCGCTGAATCCTGCCCCGAAATCTCCCGCGCCAACAAAAACTGGGCAGTCATGAATATGGAAAGCAGGAACGTGATGACCAGCAAAAGCTGCGCCATGGCATCAACAAATCCTGGCCAATAGGGCGCATCTTCCTGTCTTCTACGGCGTGATAGCGCACCAGCCATGGAGTTTACTCTTCAACCCGCGAACGGCCCCGCGTTGGCGCCTGCCCCGTGGCACGGATGAGCAGCCGCTGAATTTCATTCTGCTGCACTTGCTGGGACTGCGCCCACTGGCGCACCATTTTCTGTTCCTCGCGCATCTGCTGCACCAGGCTCGCAACCGCATCAGCCAGCTGTTCGATTGATTCAGCCCCGCCACCTGCGCCATTGGAATTTGCAGCCTTGGCGCCCTCAAGCTGCAGGCCAATCTTGTCCAGCCCGCGCTGCAAGCCCTGCATGTCAAGCCGCAGGTAATTCTGATTGCCTGTCTGTCCGCCTTCACCCACCTGAATATCCGTGATGGTCGAAAGCCAGTCCTCGAGATTGTGATAAAATCTGCCCTGCGCCTGGCTCGCCTTCAAATCAAAGAACCCGAGAATGAGCGAACCAGCCAATCCAAACAGGCTTGATGAAAACGAAAGCCCCATGCCGGCAAGCGGTTTCTGCAAACCGGTTTTCAGTTCTTCAAACATTGAACTGGATTGACCAGCCGTCACATCCAGGTTTTTGATGGCATCACCCACCGAAGTCACCGTTTCAAGCAATCCCCAGAATGTTCCGAGCAGACCGAGGAAAATCAAAAGCCCGACGAGATAGCGCATGAGGTCGCGCGATTCATCCAGGCGTGAGGCAAGTGAATCCAGCAGGGAACGCATCGTGTTGGTGGACAAGACCATGCGGCCCTGGCGGTCGCCGAGCAGTGAGGCCATCGGCGCCAGCAAGACAGGTGTCGCCGCATCTTCGTCACCCGATTGCCCAAGCCTGAACCCATTGACCCAGTCAATTTCCCGGCCAAGCCGCCAAACCATGCCGTAGCCATAGATGACGCCACCCAAAAGCGTGCAGATGATCAGGGCATTGAGCCCCACATTGGCCATGAACGCATTCTTTATATTTGGGAACAGTACAGCCGCCAGAACCACGACAACAAGCGTGAAAACCCCCATATGCATGAGGTGGATGCGCGGATGTTCGAGCACTGCTGTATCGCTGGGTTCCGCCATTGCTTCCTCTGGTCGTTTCTGAAGGCCTCTAAGTGCCAGCAAATCTAGACGATTGCGTGGCCGCAAGCGAGAGGATGTTTTCAACAGCGGAGCCTTGGCCGCCTGGCCAGCGATTGCTGGTGCTCGATCGCCCCATCAGCCAATCCGGCCTCAACCACGGGAGAGCGTTGTTGATGAACTGCTGCTTCACTTTTTTGCCGCAATCAGCCACCATGCCCTGGCTATGAGTCGAACGGGACCAGACATGGTGAAACGGCATGCAGCGCTGTTGGCGTGTGGGATATTGTGCGCCTCGGGTTCGGCGGCACAAGCCCACCCGCATGTCTGGGTCAGCATGCGTTCCGATATTGTCTTCACCGACGATGGCCTGATCAAGGGTGTCAACCTCGAATGGGTTTTTGATGACAATTACACCCAGATGGCTCTTGATGGCCTCGACACCGATGGCGACGGTGTTTACAGCCAGATAGAACTTGATCCCCTGACCAAGGAGAACATCAACTCGCTGAAGGACTATGATTATTTCACCGTCATGCGTGGCGGCGGCAAGAAGCTTGAAATCGGCGAGGTGACGGAATTCGGCCAGATATGGAGCAATGAAAGGCTTTCCCTGCATTTTCATGTGCCCCTGAAAGCGCCCCTTGATCCGCGCAAGGACGAGTTCATGGTCAAGGTTTACGATCCCGATTTTTTCATCGCCATGGATTATCCCGCGGATGATCCGGTGAGCGTGATTGGCGCAATTCCGGCCTCCTGCAAGCTCAATGTGAAACCCGTGCCAACCGACGCCGAGCTTGAGCAAACCCGGCTCATGCTTTCGACCAAAGACAAGGACTGGAAGCCCGAAACCGAGGAAGATTTTGGCGCCATGTTCGCCCAGCCAGTGGCCATTGAATGTGGCGCCTGATCCGCTGTCTGCTTGGAGTTCTGCTTGTCTCCGGATTTCTGTTTGGGCCAGTGGCAGCCCAAGTGACGCCAGAACCACAAGTCACCATCGACAAACGCAAACTGCTGGTGCAACCACGCAATGCTGACGGTACCTTGCAGGCAGTATCTTTCTGGGAAGACCCGGTGCTGTGGGCGCGCGACCAACAGCAGAGTTTCTACAGTTCAATGTCCGGTGCTATCCGTCAAATCAAAACCGGCGCACCGCTCACCGCCGCCTGGACCCTGATGCTTTTGAGCTTCGGTTATGGCGTGTTTCACGCCGCAGGCCCTGGCCACGGCAAGGCGGTGATTTCAAGCTGGTTGCTGGCAACGCAAAGCGATTTACGGCGCGGCGTGTTGATCGCGCTGATGAGCGCCATCATCCAGGCGCTGTCCGCCATCCTCATCGTGAGCATTCTGTTTTTCTTTGTCGCAAGCGTAGGCGCCTCTGCGCGCAATGTTGCCGGTGTTCTGGAAAGCGCCAGCTACGGGCTTATCGGCCTGATGGGTTTGTATCTTGTCTGGACAGCCTTGCGTCCCGGACATTCCCATCACCACCACGATCACCACACTGAGTCATGTGGCCACTCCCATGCGCCGCAAGCCAAACAACTGAAAGGCGAATGGTCACTGGCCAAAGCCTTCTCGCTCGCCTTCGCAGTGGGAATAAGGCCCTGCACCGGCGCGATACTGGTTCTGGTTTTCGCCAATGCGCTGGGGCTCTATTGGGCAGGCATCGCATCCACCTTCGCCATGGCAATGGGAACTTTCATAACTGTTGCAGCGATTGCCGCGTTCACAGTCTATGCGAAACAACTGGCCATGCGCCTCGCGGCAGGCAATGCGAGCTGGATTGACAAGGCGGGATTTGCGCTGCGTATGGGCGGTGGCGTCGTGATCACGATTCTAGGAACGATCCTGTTCCTCGGATCACTTGGACAAACCAACACCATGTTATGAGGCACCAGTAATGAACAAGAGAAAATGGCTGGCATTGGCTGGATTTATGCTGCTGTGCCTGGCCGTGGGAGGGCTGGGTGGCTGGATCACCGCCCCGTCGGTCATCGCGTGGTATCCCACCCTCAGCAAGCCTGAATGGAATCCGCCCTCATGGGTGTTCGGCCCCGTGTAGACGACACTTTATGTGATGATGGCTGTCGCCGCCTGGCTTGTTTGGCTAAAGCCTGAAACGACAAGAACTGCGCTGATCCTGTTTTTCATTCAATTGGCGCTCAATAGCCTCTGGTCGTTTTTGTTTTTCGGCGCGCAATCGCCCGGCCTGGCGCTGATTGATATTCTTGCCCTGTGGCTTGCGCTGGCGCTCACCATCCATGCCTTCTTCGAGCATTCACGCACCGCCAGCCTGTTGCTCCTGCCATATTTGGCGTGGGTGAGCTTTGCGGCTTTCCTCAATTTCAGTATCTGGCAATTGAACTGACAGCAGCCAATACAGCACATGGTCGTTGAAATTAAATAATCCCAACGTATGATTTTAGTCCTTGACAAGTCTCAGCAGCGTGCCTATCTTCGCTTCGTCCATCCTGAAAGGGGTTCTGATCATGACAGTGATCTCAATTGGGGGATGTGGCGCTTGGCGGTTTGGGGCGTAACGTTCCTCCAGCTTCCAAGGGCTTCCGGTGAAAGCTTTTTCACCCCGCTGTTTGACATTGTGAAAACCACCACCACGGAAGGACAAAACAAATCCTTGTGTAATTATCTCTTTTTTGCTATATATTGAAAACTATATATTGAAAATATGAATTGGACAGTTCTTACGCTGAATCGATT
>JANNXN010000056.1:0-2729 GCA_031409595.1 Rhodobiaceae bacterium | reverse complement strand
ACATTCGTTTTATGCGTCAAAGCAGCGCGAATTTCTGCGCTCCAGCTGATCGAAGCTGCTGCAGGCGCGTCAGCCGTTGGCAGAACCGAAATGCGGTTGGCAGTTGATGTTGCTGAAACATCCGAAGCCTTTTCACCGGTGAGGGTGAATTGATCAACTTCGCTAAGTGCGAGCAGCGAATAGCCAACTGGCAAAGCAGGACCTGCTTCGAGCTGGGCGATACGTGCGTTAAGTGCTTCGAGCTGTGCCTTGATGGCAGCAGTGTCATCAGCACGAGCGCTTACCGATACAGCTGCCAGGGCAGCGGTAGCGAGGAGTGCTACTTTCATTGTCTTCATTGTTTTATTCTCCTACAATCCTTGGAGTTGAGAGCCCCCCGATCCCCTGCAATGAGTAGGGAAGGCAATGCACGACTCGTTCGCACACAAGAATGTTATCGACGCGAATGCCCATTAAGGTCAACGCATAAACTCTGCAATTGGACAGAATTTCTCTATATGTGTCCCAAAGGCAACAGTCCTGACGGACAACTTAACAAATCCTTTAAATCACGTCGAATCAAATACTTAAAAAGGGGCAATTAAAAATTTCCGGCGAGTGGCGAAGCAGTGTTTTCGGTGCTAACCAGTTACTGACGAGAGTGATTCACGGGCAATCCGGAGAGATGAAAAATGTGGACAGGCAGGCCTGGCAGATGGTTCCTTTGGGCAGGCCCAGTTGTAATACTGACGACTCTGGCAGCGATTTCACTGAATTCGCCGATTCTGGACAAGGATATAGCAACCAGAGCCATGGCCGAACTGGCTGCCAGTGGTAATGACTGGGCCCGGCCCACCTTTGATGCCCGCGACGTCTCCTTGACCAGTGATGCGCCCAGCCAGGAGGCAATTGACGCCGCAGTCAGGGTGTTGAAGGGGACTTATGGCGTGAGAACAGTGGCCAGCGCCGCCAGGGTTGTGCCTGTTCCAGCGCCGGTAAGTTTGCTGCCCCCAACGATAGATTCCCTTGCCACCAATGATCCAACCCCGGAAATTACCGGCAGCTGGCAGGAAGGCACTGCCAAGACCCTGAAGATCACCGTGGCTGGGGCGGCGTTTAACCTCGGGAAAGCGCCAGAACTCTCAACAGCCAACGGCGCCTGGTCACTCCAGCCGATGCAGCCACTGGGAGACGGCATATATTTGGTCACGGCAGAAGTTTCAGATGGGCTTGGAGCTGTCGCAGCCCTGCAGACACCCGCTCAGATCGTGGTCGATACACAAGGCCCGGTGAGTTCCACGCTCTTGCCGGCGGTTGAAGGGGCGAGTTGGCCCCGGGAACTCAAAGGAACCTGGGCCGAGGGTGACGCTGTGGATCTGGCCGCCGAATTTGCCGGAAAACTGTGGAGCCTGGGCGCGGATGAGGATTTGAAGTCTGATGGCCATGGCAATTGGCGTTTTGCGCCATCCCTGGAGCTGAAGCCCGGCAGCTATGATTTGACACTCGAAGCCGAAGACAAGCTGGGCAACGCAACCAAAACAACATTCATGGCTGCAGTTGTAGTTCCTGAGCCGCCTCAACCCTTGGCTGCTGCAACACAGGCGAAAGAGACACTCGCCGCTGCAGAGATTGTTTCTTCCACGACCACTCCCGCCGAACAGGCAATGCCCACGGTCAAAATCTATTCCGATGTGCAGCGGCCTGCGTCTGTTTCAGGCACCTGGGATGAAGTCAACGCCACCGGGCTGAAAATATCCATTCCCGCCGTCAACCTTTCCGCCACCCTCCATACTGATCTCGCATTGACATCAGTCAATGGCGTTTGGATGCTAAATCTCCCGCAACCGCTGTCTCCTGGAATTTACAACGTGATAGCGGAATCGGCCGATTCGAATGGCAAAACCGCCGTCGATCAGACGACTGCAGAAATTTATGTGAAATCACCACCTCCGCCACCGCCACCGCCACCCTATGACTGCGCCGGCGTGTTGCAAAAAATTGCAACGTATTTCCCGATTCGGTTCGATTTCAATCAAACCAGCCTGAAATCACCTTACGATGTGGCCTTGAAGCAATATTCAGCGCTTCTGAAGGATGCCCGCTGCGCAAGCGGTAAGGTCCAAATCTCAGGTCACTCAGATTTCTTTGGCCCCCGTCTTTACAATCAGGCCCTCAGTGAAGCCCGCGCCCAAACCGTTGTTGGCCTGCTTGTTGCCGATGGCGTAGACGCATCCCGCTTGAGCGTTCAGGGTTTCAGCGAGCAGGCGCCAGTTGATCCTGAGCCAAGCATTCCAGCTCGCAAAAAGAATCGCCGTGTAGAAATTTCATTCGCCAAATAGGACATGCCATGATCGAACCCTTCAACTTTCACGACACATGGATTATCGCCGAACACAATTGGTGGCTGTTGCTACTCACCCTTGGATTGGGGATCTGGATCGGCTGGCGCGAATGCACCTATAAAGAAAATCAGGAATAGCGGGATGGTTCACTATATATTGGAAATCATCCTGTGGATGCTTCCCGCTTTCTTGATCGGATGCGTAATTGGTTGGCTGGCGCGCCGTTCATTCGGTGGTCCTCCCAAGATTGAATCTGTTCCGGCAGAAGAAGCTGCAACTCTGGCGGCAGCAGCCGTTGCGGCCCCCGCACAAGTCGAGCTCGTGGCAGCCGCTTCGAGCAACCCAAAAACTGAAAGACCAAAGGGAATCGCTGCTCCTCGCGGTGGCAAGCCGGACAACCTCCAATTA
>JANNXN010000055.1:0-3392 GCA_031409595.1 Rhodobiaceae bacterium | reverse complement strand
ACCAGCCGCCCCAAAATCTCATCATCGCTCAAGTCGGCGGGCCAGCCATAGGCTTGAGCCACCGCCACATCAAGCTCCTCATGCCGCTCCTTCAAAATGAGAATGAGCGCATCATCAAAAATGCGGCGCTCGTCGTCGGATAATTCAAACACCGGGCGACCCCCACCCTTGATCCCTCCCCACAAGGGGGAGGGAGATAATTCAGCGTCTCCCTCCCCGTTGGGGGGAGGGCTTAAGGGTGGGGGTCGCCCGGTGTTTGAATTATCCAACGACGAGCGCCGCATTTTTGATGATGCGCTCATACTCATATTGAAGGAGCGGCATGAGGAACTTGATGTGGCGGTGGCTCAAGCCTATGGCTGGCCCGCCGACTTGAGCGACGACGAGATTTTGGGGCGGCTGGTTGCCTTGAACAAGGAACGTGCGGCGGAAGAAGCGCGTGGATTGGTGCGCTGGTTGCGGCCTGACTATCAAATTCCGCGCTTTGGCACGGCCAGGGACAAGCAAGAGCAGATTGAAGCCGACCTCGGCTTGGCTCCCGTATCAAAAGTCAAACCCACCTTCCCTGCTGGAGCAGTGGAGCAAACAGCGGCGGTTATGGCAGCCCTGGCCATGGCGAATGCCGCAGTTACCGCTGGTGAATTGGCGCAAGGCTTCAAGCAGGGCAGGAAAGCCGAGGCGCGCATTGCCGCAACGCTTTCATCCCTTGCCCGCACGGGATTTATTTCCGCTGAGGCAGGCGGCAAGAAATTCTCACTGCGCCGCGTGGCGTAAAGTCTGGGTGGCCGGGTCAGGCCCGACCATGGAGACAGGCCTATACCGCTTTCCGTTTTGCCTTTGGCAGTTTCCAGATGTGATCGACCAGCTGCTCGACGGTGATGCCCTCTTCGGAGTAGGCGACGCCGGCCACGTTGATGCCGGCTTCGGCCACGGTTTCGGGGCGGCCTGATATGAGGGGGTGCCACCAGGCGAGGCTTTTGCCTTCGTCGAGCAACCGGTAGGCGCAGGTTTGCGGCAGCCAGCCCAGCGTGCCGACGTTTTCAGGTGTTAGGGTTACGCAATCTGGCACTCTTGCGGCGCGGTTGGGGTAATCGGTGCATTGGCAGGTTTTGAGATCGAGCAGCTTGCAGGCGGTGCGGGTATAAAGAAATTTTCCGGTGTCTTCATCTTCCAGCTTGTTGAGGCAGCAACGGCCGCAGCCATCGCACAGGCTTTCCCATTCCGCGCGGCTCATTTCGCTTAAAGGTTTGGTTTTCCAGAAGGGGGCATCGTCATTCATGGGTTCTGCTGTAGCCGCCTTTTGGGATTTAGGGAACCACCTCGCCGTGGAGATTGAGGTCAAGGCCTTCGATTTCAACCTCGCGGGAGACGCGCAGCCCCATGGTTTTTTCGATGGCGAACAGAAGTCCAAAACTTACAACCGCGCACCAGATGGCGACAACCACGCAGCCGAAGGCCTGGATTGCGAGTTGCCCGGCATTGCCTTCGATGAGGCCCGATGTGCCGCCCCAATTGGCTGCGGCAAAGATGCCAACACCAAGGGTTCCGACAATGCCGCCGATGCCATGAACACCGAATACGTCGAGCGAGTCGTCATAGCCGAAGCGGCGCTTCAAGCTGGTTGAGGCGTAGAAACAGCAAAGCCCCGCGAGCAGGCCAATGGCCATGGCGCCCATGGGGGAGACGAAGGCGCAGGCTGGCGTTATGGCCACCAATCCCGCCACTGCGCCAGAGATGATGCCGAGCACGCTGGGGCGCTGGTGGATTTTCCATTCCATGGCGAGCCAGGCAAGGGCTCCTGCAGCACCGGCAATTTGCGTATTGGCCAGGGCCACGGCGGCGATTCCATTGGCGGCGAGCGCCGAGCCGCCGTTGAAACCAAGCCAGCCCACCCAGAGGAGTGAAGCGCCGGTCACCGACAGAATAAGATTGTGGGGCGGCATGGGTTCTTGCGGGAAGCCACGGCGCTTGCCCAGCATGAGGGCCGCCACAAGGCCCGCCACGCCGGAATTGATTTCAACCACCGTGCCGCCGGCAAAATCCAGCAGGCCCATTTGCATGAGAAAGCCGCCGCCCCAGACCCAGTGGGCCACGGGCGCGTAAACCAGCAGCACCCATGCGCCGAGGAAAACCAGAAGGCTGGAAAATTTCATGCGGTCGGCAAAGGCGCCGCAAATGACTGCGGGTGTTATGATGGCGAAGGTCATCTGGAACACCATGAACAGAACCTCGGGGATGGTTCCGGTCAGGCTGTCTTTTCCAACGCCCATGAGAAACAGCTTGGCGCCATCGCCCAAGAGTGCGCCCTGCCCGCTGAATGCAATTGAATAGCCCACTGCAACCCACAGCAGGGTTACCAGGCAGCAGGCCGCAAAACTTTGCATCAGGGTGGACAGCACGTTTTTCCTGCGCACCAGGCCGCCATAAAACAGGGCGAGGCCCGGAATGGTCATCAGCAGAACCAGGCAGGTTGCGGCCAGCACCCACGCCGTATCGCCTGAATTCAGAGCGGATTCCTGGGCCCATGCTGGCGTGACGAAGCTCAAAGCCGCTAGAACAAAGGCGGCAAAACGGAATTTCAACATGGCATCCCCAGCAATTCAACTGGCCCATGACAGGCAAGCTTTGTGCCATTTGGGATTTGCTCAAATTCTCCACATTTTGCGAGGTTTTTTGGCAGGCCAGGCGCGGGCCATATGCGTTGTTGCGCAAATAACGGGCAACAATCCCAAATTTGCCGCAAAATTGGTCAATGTACCGATTGTTGAGAAGTAAGGGGCTGCATCAATTTGCTAGTTCGAACTGATCACATTCAGTCTATAACTTGTGTGCTGCAGCCGGAATCATTATTCTCACTGCACCGAAAGGTTTTTGGTTTCAACCGTGTCGAAGCTGCCTACGAATAACCCCATCTACCGTTTGTTCTGGACGTTCGACTCGATCGTGAGTTCAAGCGTGTTCGAGGCATGGGACGCCCTGAAGCGCGGCGGCTCGGCCTATTCATCGTTTTTATACCGGTTCAAGATTACTGGCATTCGCCGCATCTTCGTCGATCTGATTGACGATGCCGCCACATTTGGAACGGTGATCGCGTTTGGCCTCTTGGCCTACGCGCTGCCGCCATTTTCAGGAACCGGTGACGTTTGGAACAAGGGCCGTGACTATGCGGTCACGTTTACCGATGCCAATGGCGAGATCATCGGGCGGCGCGGCATCAGGCAGGACGACGCCATAGCGCTCGAAGATATTCCGCCCACCATGATCAAGGCGGTTCTGGCAACGGAGGACGCGCGGTTTTTTGATCACTTCGGGGTGGATATTATCGGCACCATGCGCGCCATCCTGCAGAACGCCAGGGCCAACACCGTGGTTCAGGGCGGCTCGTCGCTCAC
>JANNXN010000054.1:0-3144 GCA_031409595.1 Rhodobiaceae bacterium | reverse complement strand
TATAGGACTGCGCCACGGCGCCCAATGTCTTGGTCACCTGATCGATGGGCGTAACCTGGGTCTCAGTGTGTTTTTGCAGCAATTCCGGGCGTTCAGCCACCATCCGGGCGATTTGCGCGGCGTGTTCAAATGCCTTGGCCAAATTCTGTGCCAGTTGCACAGGGTCAGTCAGCTTGAAGTCCCCAGGTTTTTGCGGCGCAGAATCGCTCATGAATGTGTTCTTTCAACCCTTTGATGGCAGCTTAATGCCCCACGCCCCGAACGCCAACTGTTATCAGGCGGGGCCAACGGGCAAAGCTCCGCCGGGGGTGGAAACGATTATGCCGTTTCCGGGGCAGAAGCGATGGGCAGCGCTTCAAGAGGTGTCGGGCTTCATCGCCTCCCAGGCGAGGCCGTGGCATGTGATGAGCACCTCATCGACCTCGTGAACGGGCTTGCGGCGGTAGCCCGGCGGATGGCCGGGCCTGAGCGGTGACAGGAATTTGTGGCTTGGCGCGGCTTTCCGCCTCAACTGCCAGCGCGCGAGTCGCCTGGCCTGGCGCGGCAGATCATCGAGTGCCAGCTTGAGGGCCTGTAACCTGCGGGTGAGACGTTGGGCGCCCACAAGTCCATCGGGCGGCGGCGGCGGTTTAACCACAGGCCGTGGTGCTGGAAACAGGGCTGCCACCCGGGGATCAGGTCCGAAGAAATGAATGCGCGGCTCCATCCGCTTGAATGCCCGGCGGCGCGGGCCTTTGAAATTCTTGCGCGGATCGAAAAGCTGGAAGGAGGGAGATGACTTTCCGCCGCCTTTCGCGATGACTTTACCCGCCGGCATGGGCCGCGCAGGCACCAGCTTCACCACAATCCCCCGCGCCGCAATGACAATCAATCGCCGCATGGCCGACTCGGCCGGCCGCAGCACCCGCAGCACGGCGCTGTGAAGGAGCGGCGGAATCCGCGAAACCGTGGCCTCGCCCACAAGCCCCAGCAGGACGAACAGGGCTTCAATGATGCCACTGAGCGCTTCGCTGTTGCGTTTGATGGCCAAGTCCCAGTCCATGGTGGTTCCCATTCAGCATATAGAACAAAATAGGAACATAAGACGATAGGAATAGATTGTCAAGGTGTGCATGCGCGTTAGAGCAACCGACGGTCAATTGACCGTCGATAAGTTGCTCTAACACTTTGAATCTGGCGCATCTTTCACTTCGCAAATGACTCCATTTGCTCGTCCGATGCGCTAGATTGCGAAAAATTCACGGGTGCGTTGTTTGACGATTCCGCCGAATTGCCGCATGTTGTTTGTATGGCAAAGCAACCACTCATAATGATTGATCCGGCCCGCCGCTCAGGCATGACGGAAACGGAAATTATTGCGGAGTTCCAGGAACTTACCAAGGCTGATATTCGCGCTTGCCTTGTGTTTGCTGCAGACCGCGAACGCCGTCTTATCGGCGCGGCCTGATTTGAAACCGCTGGCAGTGGAGTGATGAATACTCTTGCCGCAATTCTTGGAAAGGTTGCGCGCGGCAACTATCGGATATCAGATCACGCCTATGAGGAAATGGTCAAAGATGATATTATGCCCTCGCAAATTGTGAGTGGCCTGGAGTTCGCGTTGGTTGTGGAGGATTATCCGGATGCCAATCGCGGGCCTTCGGTTCTAGTTTTATGCAGCGACGGAAATAAACGCCCGCTTCATGCGGTTTGGGGCATTCCCAAGCAAAGGCCAGACATGGCAGTTCTGATCACTGCCTACCGCCCTGACCCGGATGTTTGGTCTGATGATTTTCTGATGAGGAAAAAGAAATGACTGCCGAGCGACACGAGAAAACAATCAAGCATATTCACGAAGGCAAATACGTCGCCGACGTTCAAGTTGATCTGCATTATGACGATACCGCGTGGAGCCCCGCTCTCATGCCAGCCGACGTCCAAAAATTGGAACGCGTCCGCCTCGCACTGCGACGCGGCGACATCAAAGCTGCGGCGAACGAGGCGAAGGTGTTTGAACTGCTGCCGCTGGCGGGGGAGTGAGGACATCGGTGGATTTTAATGCACTGTCACCGAAATTACTGTCAATCAACATCAGCAACCAATTGAAAATGTTCGACGAATAGCCGGACAGTAGTGGATGCGCCCCCTTTTTCGCCCTCCCTTTATCGCCCTTTTTTCCTATCAAAGGGCAACGTCCCCTTTTTTTTCACGTCAATTTCCCAATTTTTATAATCATCCAAAGTACGTTGCTTCAGTTCATTTTCTTTTTGTTCCATCGAGTCCAAGGCGGATTGATATTTTGAGGCCAACAAACGTATCTCTTGGTCGTGTTTACTCTTAGTTTTGAAAATCTCTGTTTGAAGTTGAGAGATTTTGCTGGCAAGATCCTTATTGCCTTCGAGAGCGAGTTTAATTTCCTTTTGTATTAGTGCACTATTTTTACTTGCATCGCCTAACTTCTTTTGAAGCTCCGCTAGCTCTACATCCTTCATCGCTAGGTCAAGCTTCAGCTGTTCCGTTACTCGCTTCTCATCCGAGTATTTTTCAAAATAATAAAATTGCTCCGCCCCATTATTTGTGGATATTCGTTCAATGAAGTCCGCAGGTAGCAATTGACCAAGAACCTGTCTTGCTATCTCTTTCACTTGGAGTGGCGAGATTTTAATACTGCGTGAATCTTGTGGACCTTCCTCATCCGGCCCAGAGAAAAAGCTAGAGCTTAATCTCTCAATGATGTTTTCAAAGTAAGACGGATATCCCATCGCAATCTCCGCTGCCCGTGACAAGCGGAATTGCTTAGCATATAAACTGAGGAAGTAACATTCTTTGGGAAACGCTAAAACATAAACCCACCGTGCATTTCTGAATCAGGAATTACGGCGGCACTCCACTTAGCTATTTTTTCCTGCGTGTTTTAGACCGTGTTTGCCCGGTTTCCGGGGCGGCTTGTGGTTTTGGCGCGGCAGAGAGGCATTTCGGATATTGCTTTCATATAAATCGTTCCGCCGAAAATTCAGCCCCTATTTCCCGCCGGATACGGCAATGATCTCGGCCAGTTTGCCGTATCCATTGGTGCGGGCATGGGTGAGTGCGGTCACGCTATCGCGGTCTGCGAGGTTGGGGTCGGCTCCCGCTGCGAGAACCAGCCGCGCCGCTTCCTGATGG
>JANNXN010000053.1:0-73480 GCA_031409595.1 Rhodobiaceae bacterium | reverse complement strand
GCCTGGGACGCGATGAAGCCAGACACAAGCTGAAGTGCCGCCCACTCAGAAGCAGAAACCGTCCGTCTACGGACTAATGTGGTCCGGAGCAGCACGACGCTGATTGAAAAGTGAATCTGAAATTGAAGGCAGCGTTGCTTGATCAGAGAGGCCCTGATCCGGGCTTCGCCCACCCCGTATCAAGTACGGGGCAGGCTCTTCTCCCATGCGAAGGCGCACGGGAGAAGGCGATAGTGGTTGAGCAGTTCGCCTTCTCCCGCCGCAGGTGGGAGAAGGTCCCGAAGGGGGATGAGGGCCCTTGGACGCAGCCGCAGTTACTTCCCGCCTTGCTTCTTCGCAGACAATACAGCCAGCAATTCACTCAATGTCTGCGGCTCCAATTTGCCGATGTCGTCGGCTAGGCGGTTGGCGAGTTCGGTGGCCAGGGGGTTGAGGCCTGAGGTGTCGATTGTTATGCGGGGGTGGGAAATTCTGGCTAGCCTCGTTACTTCTTCAGCTTCGTCCCAGATGATGTTGAAGTATGTTATGATCCGCTGGATCAGATGCCAGCCGGGGCGGCCGCGCTTGCCGTGTTCGAGGGCGGAGAGATAGGCGCTGGAGACGCCGATGGCTTCCGACATTTGCTTGAGCGTGATGGCGCGGCTGGCCCGGAGCTTTCGCATCTTTTCGCCAAAGGGTGTCATGTCAACTCTCCCTGGTTCGCCGCAGTTTCACATAAAAGGCGCCGCCGCCGCCATGCTTGGGGTGGGCTGGCTGAAAGCCCGAGACATGCTCGCGAAATTGGGCCTCATTCAACCATTGGGGCAATTGGCGGCGCAGGCGGCCTTCGCGTTCGGGAGCGTAGAAGTGGTCTTTTCCATGCAGGGTATGGCCACCAAAGGGCGAGGCCCCTTTGCCGGTAATCACCAAGACAAGGCGGAGGCCCTGGCTGCGGCGATGGGTAATGAAATCCAGGAGGCGGAGGCGGGCCACTTCCAAAGTCATCCCATGCAGATCAAGCCGTGATTCAATTTCGGCTTTGCCGCGGAGAAGTTTTACCTCGGTTCTTCTGTCGAAACCGGCAAGCTGCGGAGGGGAATGACTGGAGGGAAGTTTGGGTGCTGCGACTTTTTGCGGCGCGAACGGCAGTGGGGCCTTTGAAAATGCAATGGCGGAAGCGCTCGATTTCAAAGCGGATTTTCCCAATGGCCTGATGGAGCGCCTGACTTCGTCCCACAATCCCCGGTCATGAACCTCGAAAAGTTTTTTCTTCATTTTTCGTTCAGGAGTTTGCGGGCAAGTTTTTTTGGCAGCAAGACAATCATTGAACCGGGGCTTTTCATTTGACCGGCGATTGCTGCGGCTTCTTCTCCCCATCCCCAATAGACATCGCCCCGTTTGCGGCCTTTGATTGCGGTGCCGGTGTCCTGGGCCACTAAGAGGCGCTGAAAGGGTTTCAATTCGCCGTTCGGACCTGATGGCACTTTCGCATCAAGCCAGATGGGGGTGCCAAACATCCAAGTGCTGCGATCGACGGCGATGCTTCTGCGGGGTGTCAACTGAACTTTTTGCGCTCCGGGAGCTCCGAGGGATGGATCATCAACAGTGACTTCGCGAAAGAAAATGAAGGATTTGTTTTGCCACATGAGTTCCCGAGCAAGTATTGGATTCTCAGCCATCCATTTCCGCAGCGATTGCATCGACATGGTTTCGCTGGTGAGGATGCCGCGCTCAACCAGCACACCACCAATCCCAGTGTAGGGTTGGCCAGATTTGGCACTGTAGGCCAGGCGCATGGCGCTGCCATCGGCAAAGCGAATGCGGCCTGAGCCTTGGACGTGAATGAAGAAGGCATCAACCCAACTGCGGAGCCAGACAAGTTCGAGGCCTTGTTCCTTCAGCGCACCTTCTTCAATCTCCCGCCGGGTGAAATAGGGTTTGGCACGTCCCTCGACAATCCGACCGTATTTGGCTCCGGCTTGTTGTTCTGCCGCCTGGTCAAAACTTACGAGACCATCCGGCTTTCGGTAGATGGGAACGTCGAAGCCATTCCCAGGTTTACGGCTGCCTTCTGCCTCTGGTTCATAGTAGCCGGTGAACAGCCCTTCGGGCCGTTCCTGGTCACTGACTTCCAGGGCTGTAAACTCTGTTTCAAAGAATGCCCTTGGCGAGGTTGCTTTGGCGGCAGCTGCGCAGAGGGCCAGCCAGTCGGCGCGGGCTCCACCAAAGCGCACAAGGCGATTGAAGGCGCTGCCAGTAGTTATAATTTCTTCGCATGACCTTTGAAATGTCGCGAGTGCGGCCGCGTGATCATCTTCCGCCCAGCCCGCTATTTTGCTGATGTCGATTTGACGGAGAGCTGTCTTGGCTTCTGCGATCATGGGGCTGGCTATCAAAAACAGGCAAACAAGAAATATCTGTCCAATCACGACTGGGTTTCAGTGGAAATGATCAGCCAGTTGGGATCGCGCGCTGTCACTTCGCGCTCAAATGACCAGATATCGACAACATCCTTGACGGCCCTGGGATCGCCATCAATCAAAACGCCATCCCTGTTGTAGGTGGCGGAGATCATCTGGCTGTCAAATTTCAAAGCAATGCTGGCGCGCTTGCCCGCCACTGCGACGCTCGCAAATTCCACCTTCTCAAATCCCACGAATTGAAAATCGAGTTTTTCACCGGCTGATTTGCGACCGTCGATGGCCCTGGAAAAGCCTTCAAAAACTTCCTGGGAAAGCAAGCTCTTGAGGGCTGCCTTATCGCCCTTAGCAAAGTTTTCGACGACGAATTCGTAGGCGATCTTTGCGCCGTCCAGAAATGCCTTTGGGTTGAAGTTTGGATCGGCTTCCTCAAGCTTGTCCAAGCCCTTCGCAAGCTTTGAGCCGGCTTCGGCAAAGCCTGTCCAAATCGGTTGTTTCGGTTCAAGGTCGATGACCACATCCGAACCCGGCTTATTTTGTGGAAACTCGAGGACATTGGTGTTTGCTGCCTCGGGCGGCTTCTTTACAATCACGGTCGGATCAAGAGGCGGCCGTTCCAACCCGGTGCGCTGGCCCAGAACTGATCGCAGCCGCCAAAAAACCACGAGTGCAATTGCAATTAGAACGAGATTCAGCGGATCAAAAATTTCGTTCATTCGTAATTCCCACAGACCGACGCGTTTGATTGCGCCCAGACGCATTAACAGTTGGTATAATGATCCCTATATAGGAGACTTGAGCTCAGGTCCAAAGGACTTGTTTCTAGGAGTTTTACTGGTGTTACGGTACTTGCCTGCAATCATTATCGCCCTCTTCTTTATCGAGTTGGCCGGTCTCATCTGGTTGGGCGGCCAAATTGGCGTTTTGACGGTCATTGGGCTTACAGCGCTTGGTTTTGTCATTGGTGGCCTGCTCATTCGCCGAAGCGGCACCAACATTTTTCGCCTGATGAATAATGGCCAGCTTAATAAGTCAGACATATCCAGAGGTGCGGCGGGTGGACTTCTGGATGTTGCTGCTGGGGTTCTCTTTGCTGTTCCCGGAATAATCACTGACGTCCTGGCGCTGGGACTGCTGTTACCGGTGGTTCGCCGATGGTTGGCCGATTTCCTCACTTCCCGATTCACTGGCAGTTTTTCGGTCCATCAATCTTACGGCCAAAAGAGCGGTCCAATCATCGAGGCGGAAGCCGTTGACACCGACGCGCCACCCGGATCAAATGCCGACATGCTTCCCAAGGATTAATACTTGGCTTGCGGCGTCTAGGTCTTCATGTTAGCCACTGCGACATGTGATTTGTTTAGCAATTTTCTCTGAAGGGCGATCAAGATGGTCAAAACAGCAAAGCCTGCTCCTCGCAAACCCGCAGCTAAGGCCGCAACAAAGTCCGCAAATGGTGGTGGTAAAGGTGCGGCAACGAGTGCGCCCAATGTGTTGGAGCCAAAAGCCAGTGCTCCGGTCAATTTGCAGGCGCCACCCGCACAGCCTGGGGCGCAGCCTTCAATGCGCATCCTTGGACAATATCTCAAGGACTTAAGTTTCGAAAACCCCCATGCGCCGCAAACGTTGGCGCCGCAGCAGAGCCAGCCCGACATCAATATTTCTGTCAACGTGAACGCGCGAAATTTGGCGCCAACTGATTTTGAGGTGGAGTTGCATCTTGATGCCAAAGCAACTTCGGAGGGCAAGGTTATTTTTGCTTCTGAGCTCATGTTTGCCGGTGTGTTTCGCATGGAAAATTTCCCAGCCAACATGCTGCATGCGGCCGTGTTGATAGAATGTCCCCGCATGCTATTTCCATTCGCCCGCCAGATTTTGGCAGATGCCACCCGAAACGGCGGTTTTCCACCTTTGATGCTTGACCCGATTGATTTTGCGAGCATGTATCAGAAGAGGATGGCGCAGCAGCAAGCGGCTACCGCAAAAGCCTAGTTCAACCCAGTTTTCCAGAGTGCGGTCGCACCGAGGCTGGCGACCATTTTTTCATGGGCCTCACGTTCGTCGGCAGTTACGCTGGTCACAAGTTTATTGGGTCTGACGGCGGGACCGCGAACGTTGGTCACCTGCAATTTTCGGACATTGTCAGACTTTGGAAGTGTCAGCGTAATTTGCCGCCCACCGATCAATTCAAGATAAACACCGGCGAGCAATTCCGAATCGAGCAAGGCTCCGTGTTTGGTACGCTTTGAACTATCGATGCCGTAACGCTTGCACAGAGCGTCAAGACTGTTGGGACCCATGGGGTGACGCTTTTTTGCGAGAGCCAGTGTGTCAATGACGCGATCAAAGAGTATAGGTTGTTTTTTTACGAAACCCAATTCGGCATTCAAAAAACCCATGTCGAAATTGGCGTTGTGAATGACGAGTGTCGAGTCTCCGATAAATGCCAAGAACTCGGCCACTATCTTTTCAAACCGGGGTTTGTCTTTCAGAAATTCACTGCTGAGGCCGTGCACAGCTTCGGCCTCGCGCGGCACATCCCGATTTGGATTTATATAAGTGTGATAGGTCTTGCCGGTGGGCAAATGATTGAAAAGTTCAATGGCACCAATTTCCACCAGGCGATGACCCAAGAGTGGGTCCAGGCCGGTCGTTTCGGTATCGAGTACAATTTCCCTCATGGCTGTTGATTTCTACTCGATGCCTGAAAAATTGTCACAAGGTTTTCGACCTGATTTTTCAATTCCGCCAAATTCCCTGAGGTCTCCAATATATAGTCGGCGCGCTTTCTCTTTTCATGATCGGGCATCTGCCTGGCCAGAATGCCGGCGAGCTTTTCTTCAGTCATTCCCGGACGGGCCAACGCCCTTTGTCGCTGAATATCTTCAGATGCAGAGACTACAACTTTATAGTCGACATTCTTGTCTTCCCCGGTTTCAAACAATAGTGGAATATCAAGAACAACAAATGGGCACTTCTTCTGTTTCCATTTTTCAGTGAATTCCGTCCGTTTCAGGCGCACCAGGGGATGGATGAGTGATTCCAAATCTTTTAACTGTTCCGAACTTCCCAAGACAATACTTCCGAGTAACTGCCGATCAAGTGTGCCATTGGCTATGGCAGCGGGAAACATTTTGGCAACTGCCGAAACAGTTTCCGGCTCGTCATAGATTTGGTGAACAGCATCGTCTGCACTGAACACGGGCGCACCTGCATCAGCAAAATATTTGGCCGCCGCAGTTTTGCCCATAGCGATTGAACCTGTGAGCCCAATGACGATCATGTGTTGGCGGCTTTCATGACATCGGCTGCAACAAGGTCATGCAATTCTCGGGTCACCTCAGGTCTCACGCCAAACCAGAGTTCAAATCCCCGCACAGCTTGATGGAGCAACATGCCGAGCCCGCCTAATGTGGGATTGCCTCGAGCCTGGGCTTGCTCGAGCAAAGGGGTCATCATTGGCGTGTAAACAATGTCAGCTACAATTGCCCGGAGGTTCAGGCGACTCATGTCAAGTTCGAGGGCAGGTTGATTTTCCATTCCAAGCGATGTGGTATTGATCAACAAATCACAGTCGGCAAGAGATGCGCCAAGATATCCATTTTCAACCGGATAGAGCGCTGCACCGAATTGCATCATCAAGTCTCGCGTTTTTCCAATGGTGCGATTTCTTATGCCAATTTTTGCGGCACCCCCATCGCAGAGCGCACCGATGATGGCTTTTGCGGCGCCACCAGCACCAATGATGAGAACTTTCGAATTAGCGACTACAAAATCTGGATATTGCGTTTTCAAGTTGGTCAGAAAGCCCTCGCCATCTGTATTGGTTCCACTGAGGACGCCGTTACTTATATAAACTGTGTTTACGGCACCGAGACGCTTGGCATTACTATCTAGTGATTTGACAGATTTGAAGGCCAGTTCCTTGTGCGGAATTGTGACGTTACATCCTATGTAGTCGGAGTGCGGAATAGACGAAATGAAGGCAGCGGCTTTTTCCGGTTCGACAGCCAATTTTTCGTAGACACTATTCAAGCCATATTTCTGAATCCAATAGTTATGGATCAGCGGCGAACGGGAATGCCTTATGGGCCAGCCTATGACGCAAACTTTTTTCATGAGTCGACAATATGTCGTTGGCGCAGGAATTCCAGCAATGGCAGCAGGGGCAGACCCAAAATCGTAAAGTAGTCCCCTGAAATCTTCTCAAACAACTGAATACCGGGCCCTTCGATCTTGTAACCGCCAACTGATGACACATAACTGTCGATGTCGTCGTTCAGATAGGTTTCGAGAAATTCCGCACTGAAGTCTCTCATTTTGAGTTCAGCCGTGGCGCAATGGTTCCAGATTTCCTTGCCTGCCATGCTGCATGAAATTGCTGAATTTAAATAGTGGATTTTATTTCTGAGGGCTAACAGTTGTGTCCGGGCAGCAGCTTTTGAACCCGGTTTGTTGAACAACTGGCCGGCTAAATCCAGGGTCTGGTCAGCTCCAATACAGAGCGTTTCACTGTAATTGGCAGAGACTTTCTCTGATTTTTGTCTGGCCAGTGTGATGGCAATATCACGAGGGCTTGCACCGTTGTTGTGTTCGGATGTTTCCTCTACGGCGGGGTCGTGAATTTGGAATTGCACTCCCGCATTTTTAAGGACGGTCTGCCTGATCTTGCTTGTTGATGCCAAAATGATGTTCAATTTTTCTGTCGCAATCTAGGTTGGATGGATAGGTTGAACTTGTGGAGAGAGGGGCTTCAGACTGTGGATTATTTTTGAAAATCGGGCACGGTTAATTTTTCGTTAAAGTTATGAGGTTTTTATTAACACCGCCAGCCTGAAATACATATTGTATCGAAAACTGATGATAAAGAAACGCCGTGGATAAGATTGGATAAGTAATTCAGACGGGAATTTTTTGGTGTTAACCCATTGTAATGATATAAATAATATCACTACTTCTTTTTATGTCAAAACTGCCTGTATTACCGTGTTAAGTCTCCGGCATAAGTAGTTAGGTAAGAAGTGGTACCACTCTTTCCACCTCCAACTACAGATTCAACTAAGATAAGATTCTCTTTGAGAGGAATTCGAATTTGACTAGCCAGCCTTTGATAAGTGTTTTGACAGGTCAGAAGCCATCGAGACGTCCAATTTGGTTTATGAGGCAGGCAGGCCGTTATTTGCCGGAGTATAAAAAGACGAGAGAGCAAGCCGGATCTTTTTTGGATCTATGCTATTCGCCGAAACTTGCCGCTGAAGTGACGCTGCAGCCTTTGAAGCGTTATGACATTGATGCTGCGATTATTTTTGCGGATATCCTGGTTGTGCCTCATGCCATGGGCAATGGTTTGAAATTTGTTGAAGGTGAGGGACCAGTTCTGGAAACCGTCCGGAATAAATCGGATTTGACCCGACTCACTTCTGGATTTCAATCGCCACAGTTTGCTTCGATTGCGGCGTCGATCTCAAAGGTTCGTTCTGAACTCGATAGAAATATTTCGTTGATTGGATTTTGCGGGGCGCCCTGGACAGTTGCCAGCTATATGATTGAAGGGCGGGGTTCAGAGCGTGAATATGCGCGGCATGTGGCTTATCAGCGGGAACCTTGGCTGTTTGAATTGATTGATCGCCTGGTTGAGAGTTCCATTGAGTATCTTAGTGTCCAGATAGAAGCCGGCGCTGATGCGGTTCAGATATTTGATTCCTGGGCCGGAGAATTGACTGATGAATTGTTTGGGGAGTTTTGTGCGGCTCCCATTCGGAAGATTGTCGAGGGGGTGAAAGCGAAACACCCGAAGGTTCCGATCATTGTCTTTGCCAAGGGTGCAAATTATCGACACCGGGTCGTCTATGAGGAAACGAGGTGCCAGGCACTAGGGGTTGAGGCTGAGTGTTCTCTGGATTATTTGCGTTCGATATTACCGAGCGGTGCCGTTGTTCAGGGAAATCTTGATCCGCTTTTGCTTTTGTGTTCGGATGACGTTGTCAGCAAACAGGTTGCCAAGATAGTCAGGATTGTGCCGATGGCATCTCATATCTTCAATTTGGGACATGGTATCAGGCCACAGACCAAGCCTGAAATTCTGACAACTGTTGTCAACACTATCAGAAAAATTGATCATGGCTGATTGGTATCTCCTGATAAAAGTCATTCATATTCTGGCTTTTGTCAGTTGGATGGCCGGTTTGCTCTATTTGCCCAGGTTGATGGTTTATCATGCCGACGTGGCTGTCGGCGGTGAGGCGAGCAGGCTTTTCATTGTCATGGAACGGCGTCTGCTGAAAGCAATCATGAGGCCCGCGGCGCTTGTGACTTTAGCGTCTGGGGCACTGTTGATCTGGATCAGCGGCTTTTCCGTCTTGGAAATTTGGCTGGGCTTGAAACTATTGGCCGTTTTCGGGTTATTCTGTTTCCACGGCCTTCTGGAAACGCATTCTAAATCGTTTGCACGGGATGAACGAACACATAGTTCAAGGTATTACCGCATTGTTAACGAGATTCCGACGGTTTTGCTGATTGCCATTGTCGTGTTTGTAATTGTGAAACCCTGGCAATAATTTTGGTTGGTTTGGCCGCTGAAATTTGTTATAGGGTTCGCAGACATTAGCTTTTTAGACAGTTTTTGTTTTCCCACCCCTCTTTATCCGCCCTGCATTTCTGCGCCGCGGCTTGAATTTCACCCCTGAAGCATTGATCGATAACATGACAGATATTGCCGAACTCAAAGACATTAAGCTTAAGGATCTTAAGCAGAAAACGCCGGCAGAGCTTGTAACTCTGGCTGAGGAGCTGGAGGTTGAAAACGCTAGCGCACTTCGCAAGCAAGAACTGATGTTTGCGATTTTGAAGAATTTGGCGGTTCGGGATATTGAAATTATTGGTGAGGGCGTTGTTGAAGTCTTGCAGGATGGTTTCGGTTTTCTGCGCTCTGCCGATGCAAATTATCTTGCTGGCCCCGATGATATCTATGTGAGCCCCAGCCAAATTCGAAAGTTCACGTTGCGCACTGGTGACACGGTTGAAGGGCAGATTCGCAGCCCCAAAGATGGTGAGCGCTATTTCGCGCTGGTGAAGGTCAACACCATTAATTTTGAAGATCCGGAAAAGACCAAACACAAGGTTCATTTTGACAACTTAACCCCACTCTATCCAGATCAAAGACTGGAAATGGAAATTGCGGATCCGACGCGCAAAGATTTTTCGGCCCGTGTGATTGATATCGTATCGCCCTTGGGGAAGGGTCAGCGCGGGCTCATTGTGGCGCCACCTCGCACTGGTAAAACAGTTCTGCTGCAAAATATTGCGCACGCAATTGCGATCAACCATCCGGAATGTTTCTTGATCGTTTTGCTGATTGACGAACGTCCGGAAGAAGTGACGGATATGCAGCGCTCAGTAAAGGGTGAAGTTGTGAGTTCGACATTTGATGAACCGGCCACGCGCCACGTCCAGGTTGCTGAAATGGTTATCGAGAAAGCCAAGCGATTGGTTGAACATGGGCGCGACGTGATCATCTTGCTGGATTCAATTACCCGGCTTGGGCGTGCCTATAACACCGTTGTTCCCTCGTCAGGCAAAGTGCTGACTGGCGGTGTTGATGCCAATGCCTTGCAGCGTCCGAAGCGGTTTTTTGGTGCCGCCCGCAACATTGAAGAAGGCGGATCGCTGACGATCATTGCAACTGCCTTGATTGATACGGGCAGCCGCATGGACGAAGTTATTTTCGAAGAGTTCAAGGGAACCGGTAACTCGGAAATTATTCTTGATCGCAAGGTTGCAGATAAACGTGTATTCCCGGCAATTGACATATTGCGATCGGGAACGCGCAAGGAAGAACTTCTCGTTAAGCCCGATCTTCTCAAGAAGACGTACGTGCTGCGCCGGATTCTCAATCCGATGGGAACCGTTGATGCTATTGAATTCCTGCTTGATAAGTTGCGGCAAACAAAATCCAATAGCGATTTCTTTGATTCAATGAATGCCTAACATGGCAAAGGCCTCTGTCAGCTGCCGGGCATCTGTTGCAGGTTTTGCACAGGTCATGCCGCGGCATACATAGAGCGTTGTTTTATCGTCAATTGCAGTTTTACCAAAGGCTGGATGATTTTCCGGCAGAATGCTATCATTGTCCAGTTGGTGGATAATAGCGCCGAGGCCAACTTGCTTGAGAGCTTGTCCCAGTAGTTTAAAATCATTGGGAGCAGATTTCTTCACCAATACAATTTGTATTGCGTCTTCAAGCAATAGAATATTTTTGAGCATGCTGGGCGAGGCAAAAGGGTTTTCCTTGGCTCGCGGCAAAAATGCCGCGACCAATTTTTCCGCCATGGCCAGATATCGGGACGTGCCAGTCAAATGATATAACCCAGAGTAATTTTTGATCATGAGTGCATTGGCGTTTGGGGTAACGTCGTCTTCGATTGTTCGGCTGGCGACGGGCAACAGGGTTTTCCTGGTGGATGCATGGAAGAAGCCCCCGTTGACCTTGTCCCAGTGATTTTTTTCAAGTGACGCTGCCAACTCGCTCGCGGTGGCAATATAGTGAGGTTCTGCCGTGAGTGCGTGCAGGGCAAGTGCTGCCTCGATAAGATTGGCATAATCATCAGCTATGGCTTCATGGCGGGTTGAGTTGAGGCGGTGGCTATGGAGCAACCTGCCCTCTTGCCAAAATATTTCGATACAGGCTTCGAAAGCCCGGATCGCCGCCTGGCACCAGGCTTGGTTCCTAAAAATCAGTGCGGCCTCCGCCAAGGCTGTAATGAAGAGGCCATTCCAGTCGGCCAGAACTTTGTCATCGTGCTGGGGTGGCGAGCGCTTGCGCCTTACGGTAAATAGTTTTTCCTTGGATTTTTTCAACAGCTCGTTGGTCGCAGCGTCCCTTAATGGGGGATCGTTGCTGCGGTTCAGTATTGTGTGGCCTTCCCAATTTCCCTGGTCACTGACATCATAGGCTTTGCAGAAAATTTCAAGTTCGCTGGCATCGAGGACTGCCCCAATTTCGGCTTTGGTCCAGACATAGTATTTTCCCTCCTCACCTTCTGAATCCGCGTCATAGCTGGATGTGAAACAACCTCTGTCAGTGGTCATTTCGCGGAAGACAAAATCAATGGTCTCCCGAATCCGCTCCAGATAAAGAGGATCTTCGGTGCGAAGCCAGACCCTGGTGAGAAGGCTCACCAGCTGGGCGTTGTCGTAGAGCATTTTTTCAAAATGCGGAGCCAGCCATTTGTGATCGGTTGAGTATCTGGCCATGCCGCCGCCCAGATGGTCGTAGATTCCGCCGTTGCAAATATTGGTCAGGGTGGTGATCACGGCAGTTTTGGTGGCTTGGTTATTGTCGCGCAGATAGGTCTCCCACAGAAAGGCAAATATGGGAGCCTGTGGAAATTTAGGCGCACCCTTCAACCCGCCATATTGGAGATCGACGGCTTTAACCAGGGTGTTGGCGTGCTCGTGTATTTCGGCTGCGGTGATCTGGCCGGGGCCCGTGGGCATCCTTATCTGGCGGAGAGCGGCTGTAACTGCGTCGGCGTTCTGAGAAATCTTATGACGCTCTTCGTTCCAGATGCGTGAAATTTCGAGAAGCACGCTGCGAAAACTCGGCCGGCCAAACTTTGATTCGGGCGGGAAATATGTTCCGCCCCAGAAAGGCAGGGCGTCAGGTGTCAGAAACATGGTGAGGGGCCATCCCCCTTGCTCGCCAAGACTGTGGAGCGCTGACATGTAGATGCGGTCTATGTCAGGGCGCTCTTCCCGATCGACTTTGATGTTGATGAAATGTGCGTTCATGAGTTCGGCTGTTTTGACGTCTTCAAAACTCTCGTGGGCCATGACGTGGCACCAGTGGCAGGCTGCGTAACCCACGGACAACAGAACCGGCTTGTCGTGGCGCTTGGCCGCTTCAAAGGCTGGTTCACCCCAAGCATACCAATCGACTGGATTGTCTTTGTGTTGCAGCAGGTATGGGCTAGTTTCCTGGGAGAGTTGGTTGTTGGGCATTGATTATCTTTCGGTGGTCAGGGCGTCAATTTAGCAGGCAAAATGGTATCGATTCGAATCCGAAATGAATAGTTCAGACACAATTTTTGCGGTCTCAAGCGGCTCGGGTATAGCGGGAATTTCAGTCATCCGCATGTCCGGACCGGGCACCTCCCAAATATTTGCTGATGTTGCAGGTGAATTGCCGCGGCCGCGACTGGCGAGTGTCCGGCAGCTGCGGGATCCAAAATCAAATGAGATCATTGACCAAGCTTTGGTCTTGTGGATACCCGGCCCCAAGAGTTCGACTGGCGAGGATGTTGGGGAATTTCACGTGCATGGCAGTATTGCCGTGGTCGAGTCCTTGCTCAAAATTTTCGGCCGCTATGATGGTGCGCGTCTGGCTGAGGCCGGAGAGTTCAGCCGCCGCGCATTTATCAATGACCGGATGGACCTGGTTGAAGCAGAAGGGCTTGGTGATCTCCTGCAGGCCAGGACCGAAGTTCAAAGGCGGTTGGCCATGCATCATGTGTTGGGTGCTGCGAGTTCAACCTATGAGATATGGCGGGGCGAACTCATTGCCATTCTGGCGCGGCTTGAAGCTGCCATTGATTTTGTTGACGAGGAAGGTGTTGCGGAAGCGGCTTTGGCGGACGTCAAACTGCGGACGGAGAACCTGCTCGGGACGCTGACGAAAGCTGTTGCAGAGTCTGAGCGTGCAGGTGCTGTAAGGTCTGGGATCAAGATCGTATTCGCCGGCGCACCCAATGTTGGAAAATCTTCCCTGCTCAATCTCGTTGCGGCGCGCGAGGCGGCTATTGTTTCTTCGCGTCCGGGCACGACCAGGGACGTGATTGAGGTCTCAATCGCTCTGGGCGGCGTACCCGTCATCCTGACAGATACCGCTGGACTGAGAACAGGCAGCGACGATGAAATTGAAAATATTGGAATCACGCGGGCGTGGTCGGAAGTGGCGGCGGCAGATATCCTTGTTTGGGTTTCCGCAGCTGATGTGCCGGAAACACAGGAGTTACGTCCGGCAGCATTCAGAGTATTGAACAAGTCAGATTTGTTGACGGATCAATCGATTCGTTTGCGAAATGATTTAGGGAATGTCCACCGGGTCTCGGCCAAAACGGGCGAGGGCATTGTCGAACTCATCGCTGAACTCCAGAACCTTGTTGTCAAAATGGTTGGAGGTGTTGAACACACGGCGATTGTGCGGGCCCGACAAAGAAGTGCTGTCGAAGATTCGATTCGGCACCTCAATGATTCTCTGCTCTACAAAGCTGAACAAATCGAACTTGCAGCCGAATGTGTTCGCAGAGCCAGTCACAGCATTGCCCGGATCACAGGACGCGTTGATGTCGAGGATTTACTCGGCTCAATTTTTGGTGAATTCTGCATTGGAAAATAAACTGTTTCACGTGAAACCCATGCTGCTTTGACCCGAACCAGCGCTTGTACTAGAGAGTGCACATGAGCAAGAAAATCGATGTCATTGTCATTGGCGGCGGGCATGCTGGCGTCGAGGCAGCCGCAGCTTCAGCGCGGTTCGGGGCCGAAACGTTGCTGGTCACCCACAAGTTTTCGACCATTGGCGAGATGTCTTGTAATCCGGCAATTGGTGGATTGGGCAAGGGGCATCTGGTGCGCGAAATCGATGCGCTCGATGGCCTGATGGGGCGTGTGGCTGATAAAGCCGGTATTCAATTTCGCATGCTGAATCGATCCAAGGGACCAGCGGTTCGGGGCCCCCGGGCGCAGGCCGACCGCAAACTCTACCGGGAGGCTATGCAAGATGAGATTCGAAAGCAAAGCCATCTCACAGTTTTGGAGGCTGCGGTTTGCGGGTTCATTATTGAGAATGGTGTTGTTGCTGGCGTTGTCACGGAGGCTGGCGAGGAGCTGCGAGCGGGTGCGGTGGTTCTGACCACCGGCACATTCCTGACAGGTCTCATTCATATCGGTGAAAAGAAGATCGCGGCCGGGCGTGTTGGTGAACCTCCTGCCAACGGAATTTCAGCTCAACTCCGCAATGCCGGCATTCAGTTGGGGCGGCTGAAGACAGGAACCCCTGCCCGCCTTGATGGCAGAACCATCCGGTGGGCGGGTCTTGAGGAGCAAAAAGGCGACGACATCCCATGTCCGTTTTCATTCATGACAGAGGCGATTTCCACGCCCCAGGCTTCGTGTTTTATCACTCAGACCACGAAACGGACCCACGAGGTCATTGCCAACAACATCCATCGCTCCCCCCTCTATTCGGGGCAGATCGAAGGGACCGGCCCCCGCTATTGTCCATCGATTGAAGACAAGATTCACCGGTTCCAGGACAAGTCATCCCACCAGATATTTCTGGAGCCTGAGGGGCTGGATGATCCCACAATTTATCCCAACGGCATTTCCACTTCGCTCCCAGAAGACGTCCAGGAACAATTCATCCGGACAATCCCGGGATTGGAGAATGTCACGATCCTGCGGCCAGGTTATGCCATTGAGTATGACTATGTTGACCCCCGCGAGTTGGCACACTCCCTGGAACTAAAGGCCCTACCTGGGTTATTTTTGGCCGGCCAAATAAATGGAACGACGGGCTATGAAGAAGCAGCAGCCCAAGGCTTGATCGCAGGCGTTAACGCGGCACGAAAAGCCAGTGGTATGACCGCTGTGATCTTCGACCGAGCAGAAGGCTATCTCGGCGTTATGGTTGATGATCTGGTCTTGCGCGGAGTGACAGAGCCCTACCGGATGTTCACATCGCGGGCGGAGTATCGCCTGTCTCTGCGGGCCGACAATGCGGATCAGAGGCTAACCTCCAAGGGCATCGGCATTGGTGTTGTTGGGGTTGATCGGCAAGGGCATTTCAAAGAGCGCATGGCCATACTGGATCGAGCCAGGGCATTAGCGGAGCAGCTCGTGCTGACGTCGGCAGCGGCCCTCAAGCATGGGCTGAAGGTAAACCAGGACGGTCAGCGCAGATCGGCACTGGACTTTCTTTCAATGCCGGAGGTCGGGCTGGACAGGGTCACGGAAATTTGGCCGGAGATTGCAGCACTGCCAGATTTTGCAAAGGAAGCGCTTTATGCCGACTCGCTTTATGCTGGTTATACCGCACGGCAAGCAGCCGATGTTGTGGCGCTGAGGAAGGAAGACCAAATCCAATTGCCATCCGACATCGACTACCTGGACCTACCGAGCCTCTCGATGGAAATTCGGCAAAAGCTTTTGCGGGTTCAACCCCGAACTCTGGGTCAGGCGGCGCGCATCGAAGGCATGACCCCGGCAGCGCTTGCCTGCCTGTTGGGGTACATCAAGCGCCAGGGCCAGCGTCGAAGAGCCTGACGGTATGGCCCCGCAAATTCTCGAAGAATGTTTACTAAATTTTAATGTTTCACGTGAATCATTCGTGCTGCTGGAAAAGTATGTCCAGTTGCTCGAGACGTGGCAGGCCAAGATTAATCTGATTGGTCCCTCGACCACAGAAAATATTTGGCGGCGTCACGTTGCAGATGCATTGCAGCTCAAGGCACTCATGCGAGATGGAACATCGGTGATTGCTGACCTGGGCTCAGGCGCTGGCATACCAGGTCTTGTTTTGGCACTCGGGTATGGCCTGCAGGCGCATTTGTATGAAAGTAATGGAAAGAAAGTTGCGTTCCTGCGTGAGGTGATAAGACAAACAAAAATTGATGCGACTGTCTATCAAGTCAGACTAGAAAATTTGGAGCAACATATTCCCAAAGCGCTACCGCAATATGTGACAGCACGTGCGTTGGCGCCACTTACCAAGTTGCTGGAATGGTCGCAGCCCTTGCTCAGTCGCGGGGTGATTGGTCTCTTTCACAAGGGACTAGATGTGGACAGGGAGTTAACGGAGGCTACCCAAGTTTGGAAATTAGGCGCATTAGTAAAGCACCCCAGTATGACCGATTCGAAGGGGACTATTCTTGAGTTAAAGGAGATCTCCCATGTTTAACCAGCGCTTGCTCGGGACATCGCGAATCCTTGCTATTGCCAACCAAAAGGGCGGGGTCGGTAAAACCACAACTGCAATCAATCTTGGCACCGCACTTGCCGCAGTTGGGGAAACAGTTCTCATTGTTGATCTTGATCCTCAAGGCAATGCCAGCACCGGTCTTGGTATTACCAGAACCGCAAAACAGAAATCCTCCTATCACGTTCTCATTGGCGAGGCTGAGCTCGATCAGGTCATCGTTGATTCAGGCATTCCTCGGCTTCACTGCGTTCCTTCGACGATTGACTTGCTGGGCGCCGAATTGGAACTCGCGGATTTTGACCGCAAGACCTATCGTTTGGCTGATGCCATCCATAGGTTGGCACTGGCAAATATTGCCGGTCGTACCTACAGCTATATTCTGGTTGATTGTCCGCCGTCGCTCAATCTGCTGACGATAAATTCACTGTCGGCGGCTGACGCAGTGTTGGTGCCGTTGCAGTGCGAATTTTTTGCACTTGAGGGTCTTAGCCAGCTGCTGAAAACCGTCGAGCGGGTTCGGACCACACTTAACCCTAAACTATCAATTCAGGGCGTGGTGCTCACCATGTTTGATCGGCGCAACAGTCTTTCCGAACAGGTGGCTCAGGATGTTCGCAGTGTGCTTGGTGACAAGGTCTACCAGACTGTCATCCCCCGCAATGTGCGGGTTTCGGAGGCGCCTTCTTATGGCAAGCCCGTTTTGCTCTATGACAATGTCTGCATCGGGTCGCAGGCCTATATCAAGCTTGCCTCTGAAGTTATCCGCCGTGAACGTGAACTCAGGGCTGCCTAGATGATGCAAGCACAAAAGCGCAGGTTGGGGCGAGGATTGGCTGCGCTCATTGGCGATGATGTTGTAGAAGCCATTCCAGCTGAAGAGCTCAAGGGGCTACGGCATGTTCCGATAGAGCTTCTGTATCCCAATCCGAACAACCCCCGCAAGCACTTCAAGGAAGAAGAGCTGGCGGACCTCGCTGGTTCAATTGCCGACAAAGGGTTGCTCCAACCCCTGGTCGTTAGGCAGCGGGCAGATGGCGGATTTGAAATCGTTGCAGGTGAGCGGCGTTGGCGGGCGTCCCAACGGGCTGGTTTGCATCAATTGCCGGTTCTTATTCGGGAGTTGAGCGATGGCGAAACATTGGAAATCGCCCTTATCGAGAACATCCAGCGGACGGATCTCAACCCGCTGGAAGAAGCGCGCGCCTACGAACAGTTGCTGCAGCAGTTTTCATACACCCAGCAGCAGCTGGCGGATTCGGTTCGAAAGAGCCGCAGTCATATTGCCAACACGCTGCGCCTTCTCAATCTGCCGGATTCGGTTCGGGGGTTTATTGAAGATGGAAAGCTCACTGCTGGCCATGCCAGAACGCTTGTGGCCACTGACTCGCCGGCTGAGCTTGCCAACAAAATTATCAGTCTTGGCCTATCAGTGCGTGAGGCGGAAAATCTGAGCCGTGACAACTCAACGGCACCTTCGACCAAGGCAAAACGAGATAAGAGTGCAGACACCAAGGCACTTGAAAAACAATTGACAGAGTCCCTGGGCCTCAAAATTGAAATCAAGACGCAGGGGCGAGAGAGCGGGACAGTGGTTATCAAATACAAGACACTTGACCAACTTGAAACAGTTACCAACCGTCTCACATCTCAAAAAAAGCACGGTTAATTTACGGATGACTGACGTGATCTTGCCACGCGGCTGAGGGCCAGGATCGTGCGATTTTCAATTGCGTCAGCAAGATCAGCATACTGACGAGCTTGCAGAATCGCGCTGCAAATTTTTTCCTCGGCGCTCAGCAATGCTTCAGCGTCCCAAACTCTAAGTTGGCGGGCAATTGAGCCGCGCCGCTTGAAAAAAATTCCAAAGCGCGGAGAACTCACAATGCTGTCAATTGATACACCCTGACTGATCTGGGCCGACATGCTCTCCAGCTTTACGACATGTTGCAATACCAGACTGAGACTGCTTCGCCCGGACCCAAGGGAGGCTGCGTAGTTGGCCGCGAACCTATCGGCATCCTCCAGGTTTCCCTCAAAAATGGCATCAACCAGATCATCGGTTGAAACTTCAGATGTGTCGCCGCAAATTGCCATGACATCCTCCACTTCAATTTGGGCCTGACCGTAACAATAGGTCAGCAACTTTTGCGTCTCGCTGTCAGCAACGCCTCGTTCGAAGGAAATAAGCAGCAACAATTTCTCCAGAGCGTCCGCGGTGATTTTCAACCCGGCTTCCTTGATCTGGCGTTCCAGGCGGGCCTGCAGCTCGCTATTTGATTCTTCATAAAGCGCCACGCAAATCGCACGCGAATGGGCCTCCACCAACTTTCGCAACTTGGAGGTTTTTGTGAGGGACTCCGCATCCATGAGAATGAAGTTGCCGTTAACTTCGCTAGCCAAGAGCGGTTCAATAATCTTTGCGGTCGCGTCCCCGCAACCGGAAATCCAGATGGCCCGTTCGCCGCCAAACATTGATATTGATGCAAACTCCTCGTGGAGCCTGTCCTTGGCGCTGGTGATCTGCTGCTCGGTTAACCGTGTTAAGTTCAGGTCATTCGCGGATGGTCCCATGATTTTAGTCACAGAGCTTTGGCAGAGATCGTAGACAGCACTGCGATCATTGCCGTGGACAAGTGCCATCATTGGACGTGAATGCGGTCTTGAGAGAATGGGCAGTAATTCGTGAGCCTTGCCAATTGCCATGTTAAGAGCAAACTATTTGTTTGCCATGAAAGCAGCCAACCGGATGCGAATATCCTGGCCAACTTCCTGGGCCGCTTTACTTGTTGCATTGGTTTCTGCCTCGAGGTCGGCGATCGGCTCCTCCACAACATCGTAAGAGACATTCGAAAAAGTCTTGCCGGAGTTCACTTCCTTGCCGGAAGAATTCTCGACCAAACTGTAACCGACAGACAGGCGCAACCTCATACGGTGAATATCCGGTGCATTGCCTTCTGCCAGCAAGGTTTGCGCTATGCTTGGCTTGATGACCAGGCTGTATAAGTCCTGCTGGGCCGTTCCTGCAGGTCGCATGGATGAAAGCAAATTGTTCCTTATGAGTTGGCCGACGCGCGTATCCGTTTCCTGGATTGAAATTGAAGACAGTTGGCTCGCAATCCCCTGGCCATTGCTGGCGGTCCCATAGAGAGGCTTGTACCCGCAACCTGCCAAAAGCGCAGCAACGATCACATAAATTAGAATCTTCACCTTGCGCAATGTTTCATCCACCGCTGACAATGTTAACAATCCGGTCCGGCACCAAAATAAACTTCACGACTGATTTTCCTTCAAGGGCTCTTTTGATACCATCCAATTTCATGACCGCCATTTCAACCTGTTCTTTTGGCAGACCTTTTGGCAACTTGATTTCATCGCGCCTTTTGCCATTGACTTGGACCGCAATGGTGACTTCATCATCTGTAATTAGAGCGGAAATTGGTGTTGGCCAAGGCGTTTCTACAACCGGCTTTTTATGGCCAAGTTTTTCCCAGCACTCTTCCGCCAAATGAGGCATCATGGGCGCAAACATAAGCACCAGAAAGTCGGCGGCTTCGCGGATTGCTGCCGTCAAATCAGGTGTTGATGTGCTTGTTGACAACGCAGCGCCCAAGGCATTTGAAAGCTCATAAACGCGGGCAATTGCCCGGTTGAAACGGAGCGAGGACAAGTCGTCTGTGACAGCGGCAAGGGTCCGGTGGGAAGCCCGGCGCAGTTCCATTGCGGCTGCACCAAATTCGGAAATTCCCGGTTGGGCTGTGTGCAGGCTTGCATCGCCGATAATGCGCCAAAGCCGTTGGGTAAATTTCCAGGCGCCCTCGGCACCGGCCTCGGTCCATTCTATATCGCGCTCGGGTGGTGAATCGGACAGCATGAACCAACGCGCGGTGTCGGCTCCATAGCCTGCGATGATTGATTCAGGATCGACCACATTGCGCTTTGACTTCGACATTTTCTCGATGCCGCCAACTGTCAGCGGTTCATTGGTCTTGGCGTGAAACCACTGGCCATCCTTCAAAGCAGCGTCGGCGGGAAACACCCAGTCGCCCGATTGCGTTTTGAATGTCTCATGAACCACCATGCCTTGCGTAAACAGACTGGCGAAGGGTTCATCCCAATCCATGTGATTGGTCTTGCCCATGGCGCGGGCAAAGAAACGGGAATAGAGCAGATGCAAAATCGCGTGCTCAACGCCACCAATATATTGATCAACTGGCATCCAATAGCGTGCCGCGCTGGCCTCTACGGGAACGTCCGCATGTGGTGAACAAAACCTCGCATAATACCAGGACGAATCTATGAAAGTGTCAAACGTGTCGGTTTCTCGCGTGGCATCGCCACCGCATTGCGGGCACTTCACATTCTTCCACGTTGGATGATGAACCAGTGGATTACCGGGCTTATCAAAAGTCACATCTTCGGGCAGCGTTACGGGCAATTGCGATTTCGGAACGGGGACAATTTTGCAGGATGGACAATGAATAATGGGCACCGGGCAGCCCCAATAGCGCTGCCTTGAAACACCCCAATCACGCAGGCGGAAATTCACCTTGCGCTCGCCTATGCCCGAGGTTTCCATGCGCCGGGCAATTTCTTCCTTGGCATCCGCTACGCTCATTCCATTCAGGAAGTCCGAATTTATCAAGTGGGAATCGGCGCCATCCTTGTCGAGATAGGCTTCGGTCCCAACGTCGAATGTGGCAGCATCGGCGGTTCGTGGCGCTACTACGGGAACTACCGGCAGACCATATTTTCTTGCGAAGTCGATGTCTCTTTGATCATGAGCGGGGCAGCCGAATATTGCGCCTTCACCGTAACCCATCAAAACAAAATTGGCCGCATAGACGGGCAACCTCACTCCGGCCCTAAAGGGATGGCGTGCGAAAATGCCCAGCGGGTGGCCTTTCTTTTCAGCGCGTTCAATTGTTTCCTCGCTCGTTCCCAAGGCAGATACCTCGCGGCGAAATGCTGCGAGTTTTACGTCCTTCAGCGCGTATTTTTTTGCGAGCTCGTGATCGACAGAAATTGCACAGAAACTCGCACCAAATATGGTGTCGTGCCTGGTTGTATAGACAGTGAGTTTGTCGGCAATTTCTTGTCCCTCGCCATCTTCCAAAACAAATGAAAACCGCATGCCCTCAGATCTGCCGATCCAATTGCGCTGCATGAGACGGACCTTCTCTGGCCATTTCTCCAGTCGGTCCAACGCCTTTAACAGGTCTTCTGAGTAGTCCGTGATTTTGAGAAACCACTGGGCCAGCTCGCGCTTTTCGACGATAGCACCGGAGCGCCATCCCTTGCCGTCAATCACTTGTTCGTTGGCAAGAACTGTCTGATCAACGGGGTCCCAGTTGACCAAGGATATCTTTCGCTCCACCAGGCCTGCATTCAGGAAGTCGATGAACATCGCCTGTTCGTGGCGATAGTAGGAGGGATCGCACGTGGCAATCTCGCGGCTCCAATCGAGTGACAGGCCCATTGATTTGAGCTGATCCCGCATCGCCGCAATGTTTTCGTAGGTCCAGGTTTTGGGATGAACACCCCGTTCAATCGCTGCGTTTTCTGCCGGCATGCCGAAAGCGTCCCAGCCCATGGGGTGCAGTACGTTGAAGCCGCAGGCGCGCTTGAACCTCGCGATGACATCGCCCATGGCATAATTGCGCACGTGGCCCATGTGGATGCGGCCGGACGGATAGGGAAACATTTCCAGAACGTAGTATTTTGGCTTGGACGTATCCTCAATTGCCTCAAAGCAATGGTTATCGGACCAGTATTTCTGCCAGCGGGGTTCGGCGACCCGTGAATTGTAGCGTTCCGTTGTCAATCTATCCGGTCCTTCAGAAGTTGTTGTCCAAGGGAGTACCAGTCCTTGAAATGCCCCGCAAGCTTGCGCATAACAAAGGCATGAATTTACACCCGCATCAGGCATTGCAAGACGTTCGAGACAGGATCGAAAGGGCAGCCAAATCGGTTGGTCGAACGAGTGCCGAAATTACCCTGATTGCTGTCAGTAAAACCTTTGAAGCCCCAGATATCATGCCCATTCTTGCAAATGGCCAGCACGTCTTTGGTGAAAACCGCGTGCAGGAGGCGGCTGCCAAATGGCCAGATTTGAAGGCCAGGCATTCTGGCATAGAACTTCATCTGATCGGGCCGCTGCAAACCAACAAGACTGCTGACGCGGTTCGGCTGTTCGATGCCATTCACACTGTTGACCGACCACGGATTGCCGAAGCGATTTCCCGGGAGATTGCAAAGCAAGGGGTGCACCCACAGCTGTTTGTTCAGATCAATACGGGTGAGGAAGTGCAGAAGGCGGGCGTATCTCTGGTAGATGCAGGCAATTTTATTGAGGGTTGCCAAAAGATTCATGGCCTATCAATTTCCGGTTTGATGTGCATTCCGCCCGTCAACGAAACTCCGGAAAAACATTTTGAGTTGCTCGCCAATTTCGCTCGCCGCCACAACCTAAAGGGTTTGAGCATGGGCATGAGCGGCGATTTTGAAACCGCGATAAAATTTGGCGCAACGCATGTGCGCGTGGGCTCGGCTATTTTCGGAACACGTTAGGCGCTGCACCATTGGGGGGCCAGATGACCAGGCTGGTTTTTGGCGTGCAAAGACTGAGAATCTTTCGCATATCATTCAGCGAAACTGCGACGCAGCCAGCGGTTGGCGCCAGTTCCGACCGTGCCAGATGAAAGAATATGGCGCTGCCCCTCCCTTGTATCCGAGGCCTCTGGTTGTGGCTGGTTTCAATGACGATGTCATAGAGCCGGTCGGCCCGTCTGAGCTCTTCGTGGGCCGTGGCATAGGGCAATTTCACCCGCCTGTTATAGTTTCTGTCACCCACACTTTCACACCATCCCCAGCCTCGCTTGATCGGTGACAGGGGCAGTTTCGAGGTTGGCCGAACCATCCGGTCGCCGCGAAAATGGCATTGCCGCAAACGCCAGATGCCGACCGGGGTGGCACCGTCGCCCTCACGTTTGTTGAAAATCCGGCCACCCCGTCCCAGGGCACAGGGCACAGAAATCGGCCCGCATTGCAGAATTCCGGTCGTTGAACACGCGTTGATCGCGCGAACGTGAATATATGTGACTGTTGTTCTCACGGTCAGTTGTCTTGCACCCGGGCTATCAAAAAGCCAATGATCATACTAAATTGAACCCAAGTGAATTGGTTTTTTGAAAGCAGTGCCATGACCACGACAAAGAAGATCCTGATTGTTGACGACGATGACACCTTGCGGGAAACCCTGCGGGATCAATTTTCATTACATGACGAATATATTGTCACTGATGTTGCCACCGCAACGGCGGGTGTCAAGGCGGTCAAGGGCGATCACGCAGACATGGTGATTCTCGACGTAAACCTGCCGGATATGGATGGCAGAGAAGCCTGCAAGCTTATGCGCAGAAATGGCTATAAGGGGCCCGTTATCATGCTGACGGCGCAAAGTTCCGATTCCGACACAATTTTGGGCCTTGATTCGGGCGCCAACGACTACATTACGAAACCTTTCAGATTTGGCGTACTTCTGGCCCGAATCAGGGCTCACCTGCGCCAACACGAACACAGCGAAGACGCCACATTCAAAGTCGGTCCATATACCTTCAAGCCAGCGTCTAAGATGTTGATCAGAGAAGATAATAAGAAGATCAGGTTAACCGAAAAAGAAACCGCCATCATCAAGTTCCTGTATCGTTCAGGCGAGCAGATTGTCAGCCGTGATGTCCTGTTGCACGACGTCTGGGGTTACAATGCTGGTGTTACAACCCACACGCTCGAAACCCACATTTATCGACTGCGCCAGAAAATTGAACGGGACCCGGGACATGCCGAAATACTGGTGACTGAGGGTGGCGGATATAAGCTAATCCCTTGATTTTGGTATCTTCCCGGCGTTTATAGGCGGTGGAAAGTATTTGGGGTGGCGAATTCAGAATGAGAACTCGTGGAGTGTTCACTCAATGAGTGTCAGGGCTGATGCGGAGACGCTGCGGCAAATCCCTATCTTTGCCGATTGTGAACCGGTGCATTTGCAGCTGCTGGCCTTTGCATCTGAGCGGCAACATTTTGTTGCGGGCGAAGCGATAATCAAACAGGGTGAACAAGCGAATGCGGCCTTCCTGCTACTAAGTGGGCAGGCCGATTTGAAACAAATCAGCGGGTTTCAAATTCGTGATATTGCGAAGGCAGAGCCTGGAACATTTTTGGGCGAAGTCGCCATGATCGGCCAGACCAATTATTCAATTTCCGCAGTGGCCTCTTGCCCGGTTTCAACGGCCAGAATTGACCATGGGCTTTTCTTGCGCGTGGCAAATGAATACCCGGGATTTGGCCAAAGTGTCTTCAAGTCGCTTTCCCGCAAGCTGGAAAGCTCCATTCGTGATTTTGATATTGCCAGCGACCAGTTCAAACGTGCAAAAGCTTTTTCAGATCTTTAAGTCAAAGGTTGCCATTACGGGCACGTGATCTGACGTTTGTGTCCAGGCTCTGGTTTCGCGCAGGACCCTAACTTCGGTACAGGATGGCGAAAGTCCGGGTGTTGCCCAAATATGATCGAGCCTGCGCCCACGGTTTGCAAGCGCCCAATCCTTGGCCCGGTAACTCCACCACGTATAGAGCTTCTCGCTTGCTGGTGTGTGCTTTCGCATCATGTCCTGCCAGTTGCCGGCATCCATGACACGGATCAGCCCGGCAGTTTCAATTGGCGTATGGCTCACGACTTTCAGCAAATCCTTGTGTGACCAGACGTCGTGCTCAAGCGGGGCGATGTTCAAATCACCCAATGCAATGCCTTCGTGGCCTTGCGGGATTGCATCGGTGCTGAACCACTGTTCCAGTTCATCGATGAACTGCAACTTATGGGCAAATTTTTCATTGATCTCAGGATCAGGCTCGTCGCCTCCAGAGGGCACATAAAGGTTGTGTATGGTAATTGGCTTTTTGTCGCCGAGGCTAATTGAAATATGGCGGCAATCTTCCTTGCCGCAGAAAGCCTTGCTGAATTGCTGCTTGAAAGGCAGCCGTGAAATGATCGCCACGCCGTGATAGCCCTTTTGGCCAAATTCGGCGATGTGGGCATAACCGAGGTCATTAAGGGGTCCGGATGGGAACTGGCCTTGGGGACATTTGGTCTCCTGGAGGCACAACACGTCGGGCTGCAATTCATTCAGAACCCGCTCGACCAGGCCAATCCGCAAACGAACTGAATTAATATTCCACGTGGCAATTTTAAGTGTCATGCCAAAGCAATGAGCACAAATATGAGGCAAAACGCAAGAGTGATTAACGATTACTTTTTTCTTTGCGTTTGATTTTTACAATGAACAGCTTTGGATCGATGTCCACGCCGGTCACGAGGTTGGCGAGCTCAACAGTTGTCCGTCTGCCCTTGCCATCAATAATCACCCATTGCTGCAACACGTTTTGCGTCTCATCAAATACCAACATGATCTGGCCGCCGAGAAGACCATCACGCTCTTCGAGAACAACAGATGTAATTCCATCTGCACTCTCATAGCCCACTACTTTGGTTTCCTGGAGGAGGTCGATTTGCTCAGAAACCACAAGGCGGAGCGGTGTGGTCGCCAGCGGAAACTGATCGCCCTTTTCCTTGGCGCGATTTTTGAACGTTACCCACAGGCCATCAGAAACCAGAAGAAACGGGTTTGGAGCAGCATAGTCAAAGCGCAATTTCCCGGGCTTGCTCAGAAACATTTGGCCTTTCGACACCCTTCCGGTGGGTCCAATTTGCTTGAACTCACCTTGCAAAGTCATGAAACTGTTCATGTAAGCAGATATCTTATTGACGGATTCGATCTGCTCTGGGCTCAGGTTAATTGGAGTTGCGGAGTTGGCAATACTGCCTGATCCAACAAACAAAATAACAATCGCCAGAATTCGAAGGCCGAGCTTAAGTCCATAAATCATCTTGCTATCCATGCTTCTAGGGTCCTGTCCCGACCCCGGGTAAATTCAAAACCAGACAGATTTAAGGCGCACTCACACTATACACGGGCACTGTCGCCGGGAACCAGGATTTCGCGTTTTCCGGTGCCGTTGGCGGCGGAAATAAGCCCTTCTTTTTCCATTCTTTCGATGAGGCTGGCGGCCTTGTTGTAGCCCACCTGAAGCCTTCTTTGCACATAGCTGGTGGAGACTTTTTTGTCACGCAGGACGACCGCAACAGCCTGATCATAGAGCTCGTCGCCCGAACCTCCACCCTCCGCGCCAAATGCAGCATCGGCACCGACCTCACCGTCGTCTTCGACTTCTTCGGTTACGGCATCCAGATATTCAGGGGTTCCTTGCGATTTCAGGAAGCTGACAATTTTTTCAACCTCGTCGTCGGCTACAAATGGGCCATGCAGACGGGTGATGCGGCCGCCGCCTGCCATATAGAGCATGTCACCTTGACCCAGGAGCTGTTCAGCGCCCTGCTCGCCCAGAATTGTCCGGCTGTCAATTTTGGACGTTACCTGAAATGAAATGCGGGTTGGGAAGTTGGCTTTGATGGTCCCCGTGATCACGTCAACTGATGGCCGCTGGGTTGCCATGACGACGTGAATGCCCGCCGCGCGCGCCATTTGGGCGAGGCGCTGAACCGTTCCTTCAATATCTTTGCCCGCGACCATCATGAGGTCCGCCATTTCGTCGATGATGACGACGATATAGGGCATTGACGTCATGTCCATTTGCTCTTGCTCAAAAATGGGCTGACCGGTTTCCGCGTCAAAACCGGTTTGAACGGTGCGCGACATTCTTTCACCTTTGGCGATCGTCTGTTTGAGGCGTGCATTGTAGCCGTCGATGTTGCGAACGCCGACCTTTGACATCTTGCGATAACGGTCTTCCATTTCCCGCACCGCCCATTTGAGTGCGACGACGGCTTTGCGGGGATCGGTCACCACGGGGGCAAGTAGGTGGGGAATGCCTTCGTAAACTGACAGTTCCAACATTTTTGGATCGATCATGATCAGCTTGCATTGCTCTGGCGATAATCGATACAGCAACGACAGGATCATTGTGTTGATGCCCACAGATTTTCCGGATCCCGTCGTACCAGCGATCAGCAAATGAGGCATGCGGGCCAGATCTGCAAAGATTGGCTCGCCTCCGATATTCTTGCCCAATGCAAATGCGAGATGCTGACTGGTGTTTTCGAAAGTTTCGGACGCCAACATTTCACGCAAATAAACTGTTTCGCGTTTGCTGTTGGGAAGTTCGATGCCAATGACATTGCGGCCCTGGACCACCGCCACGCGGGCTGAGATGGCGCTCATGGAGCGGGCAATATCATCAGCCAAGCTGATGACACGCGACGATTTGATGCCGGGCGCCGGCTCCAACTCATAGAGTGTTACAACCGGTCCCGGCTTTACATTAATGATCTGGCCCTTGACGCCAAAGTCGTCCAGCACGCCCTCCAACAGGCGGGCATTTTCTTCCAATACCTCATCGGACAAATCGATTGCTACCTTGGTGCGCTTGGGCTCGGCCAACAAAGTCAGGGGCGGGAATTCAAACTCATTTGATTTTGAAAGCCGCAGACTCAGCTGATTTTCCTTCTTGATTTTCTTGCCGGGCTTGATGGCCTTTGCTTCACGCATTATGCGTGCGGCGGTCTCTTCTCCGTCAACGCTGTCTTCCTCAATCTCTGCCCTCTCCTCCTCAACGGCGCCAGTTTCGACTTCTGGTATTGCGGCTTTTGCGGTGGAACGGCGACCGCCGGTGATAATTGGTTCAATGCGCTGATTGTCGGTGGCAATCTTGCGGGATGACCGGCGGACCTTGGCCTTGGCCGCACGGTTGGACCGCCAGCCGAGATAAGCTTCACGTGTCAACTCAGCCAAAGCTACCAATCCGTTCCACCCAAACCGGATCAGGCTGCTTAATATTCCAGTTGTTTCGAATTTTGAAACCCCTGTGGCGCGAAGTGTTGCCCAGCCTGCGCCATAGGCGCAAAGCGCACCGGTAAATATTTGCGGGAAAATGCCTTTTAGACCAACCGCCAGCAACGACAAGATCAGGCTGTTGATGATATCGCCCGAACTGCCGCCCAGGCCAGCGGCCAATGACCAGGTAGAGGGCGCAGGTATTGAAGCAAATGCAGCGCAGGCAAAGAATGTGGCCGCAATCCACAGGATGATCGTCATGATCATGCGCTCTGGCCTTTCATGACCGAGGAACTTCACGGCCCAAGCCATGGGTATTGCGATCCAGAGCAGAACGCCAAGTCCCATAAGCTGCATCAATTCATCGGCAATTACGGCACCGGGATAACCCAGGTAATTATTGGCAGCATTGTTGGTGGCGTGATTGAGTGAAGGATCGTTCACCGACCAGGTTGCCAGGGCAATTCCTACAAACGCCAAACAGCCAAAAAGAGCTAACCCGGTTAACTCGTAGAGTCGGTGGCGAATGAAGCGGCGTAGTGCAGTTGGAATCGCATTGTCGTCAGTGTCATAGGAGCGATTGTAGGCCATGAATTCTCCACCACCCACCACCTCGTGGGTCATAACAAATAGTTAATGCCAGTTTGAAGGGACATGGTTAAATCGCGGTTAAGCCGGCACAAAAAAAGTCTCAAAATTCACGGGTTTTCCCGCTGAATGATACTGCTCTTGACGGGGCTGGCATATGGGCGTTTTTGTAGGTGATGGCTCAACGTTTCGATGTGATCATTGTGGGTGCAGCGCTTAATGGTTTGGCCATGGCGCTGGCTTTGGCAGGCCCCAGGGCCAAGCGTCCGGTAACCGTTGGCGTGATCGACCTTGTTGATCCAAGTCAAAAAGTATTGAACAGTTCTGATGCGCGGGCCTCCGCAATTACCGCCAGCTCCAAACGCATGTTCGAAGCACTGGGCATTTGGAATGCAATTTCTGGCAACGCCCAGGACATCCGTGAAATTATTGTGACTGACGGAAGCGGACACCCCGACAACCGGCCAACACTCTTGCAATTTGGAGACAACAATGAAGCGCAGGCACCAACTGCCTGCATGGTGGAAAATGCCCGCCTGCTCGAAGGGTTGCTGACCGGCGCCAGACAGTCATCCAACATTGAATTGATCATTGGTCATGGTGTTTCGCAGCAAAGCTTTGGGCCCGGCCTGGCAAAGCTGACACTTTCCAATGACGGGCACTATTCAGCGAGCCTGATAGTTGCTGCCGATGGCGCAAAGTCTGCCATGCGCGATGCTGCCGGTATTGAACTTGTCGGTTGGACCTATGATCAAATGGGGTTGGTTGCTTCGTTTGCGCATGAACTGCCGCACGGGGCGCGCGCCGAGGAACATTTTGCACCGTCTGGGCCGTTTGCGATATTGCCGCTCACGGGGAATCGTTCTTCCATTGTGTGGACCAAACGCAGCGAAGAGGGAAAGCGTCTGTTGACCCTTTCGTTGCCTGGTTTTGAACAAGAGTTGCAAGCGCAAGTCGGTGACCACTTGGGAAAGATTGAGCTGATTGGCCGCCCCCAAGGCTATCCGCTTTCGATGTTCTTCGCAAAACAGTTTCACGGTCCTCGACTTGCTCTTGTGGGCGATGCAGCCCACGTCATTCATCCCCTGGCCGGACTGGGACTTAACCTCGGGTTTCGCGATGTGGCAGCACTTGCCGAATGTATTGGCGATGCATTTGCGCTGGGGCAAGATATCGGTGGGGCAGAAATTCTTGAGCGCTATACGACCTGGCGGCGATTTGAAACGGTCACGACTGCGGCAAGCCTAGATGGCATCAACCGCCTATTTTCCAATGACAATGCATTCCTCCGGATCATGCGGGGCGCCGCCCTCAAGACGGCAAATCAAGTCGCCGGGCTAAAGCAAGTATTTGCGAATGAAGCGGCGGGCCAAAGCGGCGATTTGCCCAAGCTGCTTCGCGGTGAAACTATCTAACCCCGCGTTTTTCCAGCATCTGAAAGTTTCTGGAGATAGGCCGGCCAGATTTTCTCACGTTCCCTGCCCAACTTGGCCAAATAATTCCACGTGAACAGGCCGGTGGAATGTCCATCACTAAATATGATTCGAACAGCGTAAGTTCCGACGGGTTCCAGCTTTGTCATCGAGACCTGTCGTTTCCCAGTGACAAGTTGCTCCTGCCCCGGACCGTGGCCCTTCACTTCAGCGCTGGGACTTTCCACACGCAAATATTCAGCGTCGAGATCGAAGGTCTCTCCCGTGTCAAAGGTGATTGTAAGTTTACGGCCTTGCTGACTGGATTTGAGGTCCGTCGGCCATGGATCAGTCATGGTTGAGTTCGCGGGCCTCATCGGCCAGCATGATCGGAATGCCGTCACGAATGGGATAGGCGAGGCCAGCTGCTTTCGAAATCAGTTCCTGTTTGTCGGCATCATACGTGAGGCGGGTCTTGGTTATGGGACAAACCAAAAGCTCAAGAAGTTTGGGGTCAATGCGGCGTTGCTCAGGCACGACGTTTCCTTACTGCAGGCTCTGCCGCTTGCCGGTGAATGTCTTTGACAGGGCAATTTCAGTCAGCGCAACGAGGACGTCAGCGCGGGTTTTCAAGTCAGGCGCTTCGAGCAGGGCCTGTTTTTCATTCGCTGGATAGGGCGCCAGGAGAGATAGCGTGTTGACCAGAACTTCGGTTGAAGCTGCATCAATTTCGCTCCAATCGGCATTCATGTTGTTGGCGTTCAGGTAGTTCTTGAACGCTTTCAGCAGGGCCGGACGATTAACCTCGCTTGCACCAACGTCCATCACCAGATCAATTTCGAATGACTTAAAGTCGGCGATGATCTGACGATATGGCGTGGTTGTTTCAACTTCGCGCATAATTGAAAAACGGCTTATGCCGGTCAAGGTTATCAGCATTCGTTTGTCGGGGGTTTCGGTATAGGACGTCAACCTTCCAGCGCAACCCACTTTCATCAGGCTCGCCGGTTCATCGCCCGCCACTTCAGTTGTGGGCTGGATAATTCCGATGATGCGATCGCCGGACAGGGCATCCGCCACCATCTTGAGATAGCGGGGCTCAAAAATATTCAGCGGCAGATCGGCGCGCGGCAGCAGGAGTGCACCAGAGAGCGGAAATATTGGAAGTTTCGCTGGCAGATCGGAGGGTAGGTTATAGTCTTTGAAAGGGTTCATGATGCCTCACGCGAAAAGGATGGCTGATAATTTACGGCGGCCCGCAAGCGTCTGATCATCTTTTGGGCCCCAAGCATCAAAAAACTGGATCAACTGTTTTCGTGCGGCGCCGTCATTCCAGTCGCGCTGCTTGCGGATGATATAAAGAAGCTGATCCGTGGCCTCGGCCCTTTGGCCTGAACCATTCAGGGCAGCCGCCAATTCCAGACGTTTGGCGAAGTCATCGGGATTGGCAGAAATTTCCGCCGTCAGGTGATCGACCACGCTGGTGTCGACTGGATTGAGAGCCAAGTCGAGTGCGGCGGCGGCACTTATAACATCTGGATTGCCCGCCTTATCGGGCGGCACAAGTTTTAGGGTTGCAGTTGCATTTTCCAAGTCACCCAGTTCAATCTGGCATTTTGCCATATTGGCCAAAGCGGAAACGTTTGTTGGATCGGCCCCCAGTATTTGGGCAAAAATGCTTCCAGCCCCTTCATAATCCTTGAGCTCCATGGCTTCCAATGCCATTTTCATGGCGGCCGAAATTTGCTCCGCCAGTGATCCCTTGTTTCCCAGTTTATCGACAAACTGTTTGACCTGGCTTTCAGGCAATGCGCCCATGAAACCGTCGATGGGCTGGCCGTCGACAAAGGCGAATACCGCTGGAATGGATTGCACGCGCAATTGGGCAGCAATCTGCTGGTTTTCGTCGACGTTGACTTTTACCAGGCGGACTTTGCCTTTTGCCTGTTTGACCACCTTTTCAATAATCGGCGTCAGCTGTTTGCACGGCCCGCACCAAGGAGCCCAGAAATCCACCAAAACGGGTACTTTCTTTGAAGCCTCAATGACATCAACCATAAAGTTCTTGGTGTCTGAGTCCTTGATGAGGTCTGCTGGCGGAGCGCCCGCGACCGAATTTTGTCCTATGATCATATGGTCCATAACGCCGATAATAGCTGATAATTGTTTAGAAATGGCAATTTTATTATCAAATTACAATGCCGCATCTGCCACTGCGACAACGCGCGGTTCATGGCCGCAGGATTTGATGAATGTGATCAGATCGGCAGCACCAATGCCGGTTGTCGCGTCATTTTTCAGAGGATGAAAATTCAACACATCCATCGTCATCATTTGGGCGTCGAGTATGACATTGGTGCGGAGCGTCGTATCGTTGATCAATCCAAACGGGGTTACCGAACCGGGCTCCAGCCCCAAGACCTCCAGCAACAAATCCGGCTTGCCGAATGACAATCTTCGCGACCCTATTTTTGCAGGCGCCGCTTTCAGGTCAACGCGGGCCTCCTCCAAACACACGATTAACCACAGAACGCCTTTTTCATCCTTGCAAAACAAGTTCTTGCAGTGGCCGCCTGGAATATCGTCGTGGACCCTTTGAGCCTCCTCCACGGTAAATACTGGGGCATGGGTTTTAGTTGTTGTTGCAATGCCCAAATCCGTAAATCGTTGAAACAGGTCTTCGCGGCTGGCTGGCATGACAGTATTATCCTCAAAAACAAGAAGCTGGAGCCTTGCTATTGCATTTACGCTAATCCTGGGCAATAAGTCCCGTCACCTTGTCGGTTCAGTCCGGCATCTCAAACGCTCAGCGGGCGTAGCTCAGGGGTAGAGCACGACCTTGCCAAGGTCGGGGTCGAGGGTTCGAATCCCTTCGCCCGCTCCAAATTTCCAAGGTCCATTCTGGACGCAAGTGGTGAAATTTGGCTTTGCGAGGTTATTTTTCCTCAATGCTCATGACAAAATCGGATATTTGGCCGAAGTGTTGGAGCTGTTTGAAGCGGGGGTGATCCAGTGGTGCGTCAGCGTGTTCGAGCGCCCATGTCAAGGTGTGGGGGATGAATGCCGCCCAGCTTCCCGCTGAAAGTGCTGGCACAATGTCTGACTTCAAGGAATTGCCGACCATCATGGCGCGCTCGGGCCCATGGCCGTGCCTGGTGAAAACAGCCTTGTAGGTTGCCGCTGTCTTGTCGCTCACAATTTCGATGCCATGAAACAGCTCGCCCAGACCGGACTGCGCCAGCTTTCGTTCCTGATCGAACAAATCACCCTTGGTAATGAGCACCAGGCGAAATGTCTGGCCAAGTTCCTGAAGGCTTTGCTGCACATGGGGCAAGAGTATTATCGGGTGATTGCTCATCTCGCGCCCGGCATCCAGAATTTCCTGCAAAATTGCAGCGGGAACTTGGCCAGCAGTCACCTCAATTGCAGTTTCAATCATGGCGAGCGTAAAACCCTTGATGCCAAAGCCATAGAATTTCAGATTTCTTTTCTCGGCTTCAAGCAGACGCTCTTTCAAGTGATCTGCACTTGCGAAATCCGCCAGCAGTTTTACGAAATAGGCTTCAGACAGCTTGAAAAACTGTTCGCTCTGCCAAAGCGTGTCGTCGGCATCAATGCCGATTGTCGAAAGATATTGCATTCACGTTTACTCTTGTCAGGCCACATCTTAGTAGCGCAAGGTGAGCGATCCAAGGTGGATTATCTATGCTGGCACACTCTATTGGCTACTGGCTGCAGCAATTCCTGAACGCTCTGATGATCGCCAGTTTCTACGCTCCATTGGCGGTTGCCTATGCTTTGGTGCAGGGCATAACCAACAAGATATTTCTGTCATTTGGTGATTTCACCATGTATGCGGCTTTTGCTGCTCTCTACACCGCTTTGGCCAGTCTTCTGATGGGGCAAGAGGCGGCTGTGACAATTGTGGGCGCGCTGATGTTGGCGATGCTCTGTGCGGCCGCATTGGGGCGGATCGCGGCGACCCATGTTTTCGCTCCTCTCATCGGCGGTTCAGCGCAGGCTTTCATGATCGGCTCAATCGGCGTTTCGATTGCGTTGCAGGAGGTTATGAGAATCCAATCCGGCAATCGCGACCTGTGGCTGCCGCCCGTGCTGGAGGGTGCTTCGGTCAAGATTTTCGATGGGTCATATCCTGTGCAAATTAGCTTGATGCAGATCACAGCTATCGTGACGTCAATTGTTGCCATAGCAGCAGTTGTAAGCGTCATGAACTACTCGGCAATCGGGCGGCTTTGGAACGCCTGTTCACAATCTGAAAAGCTGGCCAAGCTCTGCGGGGTGAATGCGATGGCGGTTTTTCGGTGGACCTGCGTTGGCTCGGCGGCACTTGCGAGCCTTTCGGGCTGGATTGTTGCCATGTCCTATGGCGGGGTCAATTTTTCGATGGGCCTGATGCTTGGATTCAAGGCAATGTTTGCGTCCGTCATCGGCGGCTATGGAACTCTGCGGGGGGCCATTGTGGGTGCAATTGTTTTGGCGTTTGCAGAAACATTGTGGACTGCCATCTATCCCAGTGCCTATCGTGACGTGGCGGTGTTTAGTTTGATCACACTCGTACTTATGCTAAAACCGGAAGGCCTTTTGGATTCAGCAGATCGACGCGAGAGCGAGGGTTAGATGAACCGGTGTCTGAGAATTTTCCTGATCATGTGCTGTGGTTTGGCACTTACTTCTTGCGAAGACGCAGCAGACAAGCCCTACCTTAAAATTGTTGGCGGCGGTTTCATGTTCAATCTGCGTTATTCCAAGGCGACTTATGGATTTGTGGCCCGGCAACTCAGAACTTTGCCAGAGGGCAGCGTCTTGGAGGCAAGTTTTGATCTGCCTGACAGCGAAGACAAATATGTTGATACGCAGCCCGCGTTTCCCGGCAAGTTGCAGTATAAGTTTGAGACTGATGGCTTGCATGGGATCAAGAAGAATACACCCTACAATGTGAAGCTGCGGCTCCTGGACGCGAAAACTGGAAAAGAGCTTGATGTGGTTGAGCGAAGTTTCCAGTCTGATGTGGATCAGGGAGGCCTGCCGACCAGGCCTCCGGTTTTTCCCGGGGCTGGTTATGAACTGGTGCCAGAGTGATTATTCAATGAGGACGGCGGTTCCTGCTGCCGTCACCATCAACATGCTGCCGTTGCTTCCTACGGTCTCGTAATCCAGGTCAACGCCGACAACCGCATTGGCGCCAAGTTCGGCGGCCCGATCGGTCAATTCACTGACAGCGGTCGCGCGGGCGTCGCTGAGCACTTTTTCATAGGAACCGGACCTGCCTCCGACGATATCGCGGATTGATGCGAACAAATCCCGAAACAGATTTGCGCCCAGTATGGCTTCACCAGCCACCAGGCCCTTGTATGCAACGATGCGCTTGCCTTCGACGTTGTGGGTGGTTGTTACGAGCATGGTGATGTTCTCCTTGTATGGTCTATCTAGTGACGAAAGTGGCGAATTCCAGTGAAAACCATCGCAAGATTTGCGCCATCAGCAGCGCGAATGATTTCATCGTCTTTGATCGAGCCGCCGGGTTGGATGATCGCGGTGGCGCCTGCTTCGGCTGCTTGCAGGAGTCCGTCGGCAAAAGGAAAAAAGGCGTCAGAGGCTACGACTGAACCGTACACCAATGGCTTTTCCTGACCAGCTGCGGTTGCCGCGTCGACGCTTTTGCGAACGGCAATGCGGGCAGCATCAATTCGCGACATTTGACCTGCGCCGATGCCTACAGTGGCGCCTTCTTTCGCATAAATGATGGCGTTTGATTTAACATGTTTTGCCACCTTGAAAGCAAATTTCAAATCTTGCATTTCAGCGGACGTCGGTTGGCGTTTTGTAACGACCCGCAGTTCCAGATCATCAATTGAATGATTGTCCCGGGTTTGCACGAGAAGTCCACCGATGATCGATTTTACAGTCAAGGCCTCGGCTTTCGCATCAGGCATTTCATCCACCAACAACAGTCGAAGGTTTTTCTTTGCTGCAAGGATTTCTTGTGCGCTTTTGCTTGCGCCGGGTGCAATGATTACTTCAGTGAAGAGTTTGGAAATTTCCGACGCTGTTGCTTCATCAAGGGCGCGATTGAAGGCGAGTATGCCGCCAAATGCGCTCACCGGATCACACGTCAGCGCTTTGAGGTAAGCCTCACGTGGCGAGTTTCCAATTGCGACACCACAGGGGTTTGCATGCTTGACGATCACGCAAGCCGCGTCGGAGCCACCAGCAAATTCAGACAGGCAATCCAATGCTGCGTCCGTATCGTTGATATTGTTGTACGAGAGTTCCTTGCCCTGAACTTGTTTCGCTCTTGCAACACCTTGTCGAATATCAGGACTGCCGTAGAGGGCTGCTCTCTGGTGTGGGTTTTCGCCATAGCGCAGAGTTTGAATGCGCTTGCCGCCAGTTGCAAAATAACCTGGTGTCGGATCTTTCAGTTCATTCGAAAACCATCCGGCGATGGCCGCGTCGTAAGCCGCGGTTCTGGCAAATGCCTTGGCAGCCAGCGCCCTTCGGCTATCCCTCGACGTTTGCCCATCCAATTTTTGCAGTTCAGACACCACGAGTGAATAGTCTTCCGGACTCACGACAACGGTGACGCTTTCATGATTTTTGGCGGCGGCCCGTATCATGGCCGGGCCGCCGACGTCGATATTTTCTATGGTTGTGTTCCAGTCGGAATGTTTCGCCACGGTTTCCTCAAAGGGGTACAGATTTGCCACAAGCAAATCGATATCCTGAATGCCGTGGGCCAATTTGGCCTCCGCATGAGCGGCATTCCCCCTCACATTCAGTAGGCCTCCGTGAATTCCGGGATGCAGGGTCTTGACGCGGCCATCCATTATTTCCGGAAAGCCGGTGATGGCGGCGACATCGGTGACCGGAACTCCTGCGGCCTTCAGGCTTTTGGCTGTGCCGCCGGTGGAAATTATCTCAATGCCTAATGAAACCAAAGTTTGCGCAAATTCAACAAGCCCTGTCTTGTCAGAAACCGATAGGAGTGCGCGCCGTATTTTTGTCATTGGAATTGTGCCTTGCCACTGTCAGAACCGCCCAATAGCATTTAGGCCATTGGTTAGGAAGTCGCGGGTGCTGCGGGCTCAACTACGCCACTGATGGGCCTTTCTGTACGCCGCAAGGCCCATTGTACACTATCGGCCATTTCTGTGTTGCCGCGAATAACAATCTGGTGGGTTCTTCTGGGGCCGAATTCGCCGCCCAGAGAAACGCTTTCTTCAACTGTCATGTGCCCGCCGAGGGAGGAAAACTGCCAGGAGGTGCGATTTGGAAGCGCCAGTATTATGCGGCCGTCCTTCTGCCTGGATGATATCTTCACGGTCGGATGCAAATGAAACCGCAAAACATATTCGAGATTACCTGCTTTGGATTTTTGCATACTGGTTCTGATTATTCGATCTTCGCCCTGGAGTGCGCGGCCATCGTCGGCCAGGAACACTTCTCTCGCATGGAAAATCCTTTCGGAATTGCCTGAGATTGTGTTTTGACAATTGACCAGTGTGCCTTGCGATGAACTTGCCACTTCGACGATCGGAGATGCTGACGTCCTCTGTGTGAAGCCTACGACTTCCAGTGTGTTATGGGCAGCAATATCGGCGGCGGCAATTTGCCAAGCCGCAGAACCCGATTTGGGTGAGCCACAGTTGGCCAGGATGCGGTGCAGTCCGTCGGAAAATTCAAGGGCCAGGGCACTGTTGCATTGCCGGGATACGCCCACATCCATGATGAGAACGCCAGTGCCATGGACCAGTCGGCAATAGCCGGAATGAGGTGCGAGGGCGAGCGGCCTGCCTTGCACCCTGTCATGTTCCAGCAGGGATTTGGTTCGATTGGATTGAGTTGCGAGGCAGCCTTGAAAACCCGCCAGACCATGATCGCCGTGGCTCAACATCCGGAGCATCGGCATCATCCGTTCAACCGCTGCAGCCATGGCGTGAGGGACTGCCTCATGATTGGCGAACATCGCGTCGCGAACCGGGATGAGATCGAGCAGGCAATCCAGCAGGTCGGAGGGATTGCGTGAAACATGTCCGCCGTCCGGCAATATGATCTGATCGACAATGGCACAGAATTTTGCACTGGCGGTTTCGCGCAAGGTGTTGGTTCCGCTGAATGCGAGGCTGGCATAGAGTAGCGCCAACACCTGATGAAGTCGAACAGATGGATGCGCCGGCCGCAGAGATTGGACCTGCCTGATGTGGCGTTCGATCAAGGCATAGAAACAATCCGCAAACTCCGATGGATAGTCTCCAACCAAAAAACGAGCGCTCAGCGAAAGCGAGATGAGAGCCCGAATTTGGGTTCGTACCGGCCAGCGCTTTTTCGACAGTTCGCCCCATTTCATCACCAGCGCGCGGGCAACAATCCGGTGGAGTTCCTGATCACTGGCCACGAAATGACGTAACCATTCGAGGCCATGCAAGCCGCTTGACCAATGGGCATTTGGCGGCTTTAAACTGAAAATCTGTGCGGTTGTTCCTGTAACTGTCATGCCGCCAAAGGCGAATTTTCCACGGGCCATTGCATGAGCGAGTGCCGCATCGCCAAATCTGAGGGGTTGGAACTCGGCACCGAGGCCTGCAATTTTCACCACATGCTGGCTGCCTAATCGCAGGCCACTCACTGACCTTTGAAAGAACGCTGTGCTGCGTATCGTCAATTCCTGCCAAAGCGAGGAATTTTCCATGCGCAGCGTATTTTCGCTATTGAGCATATCAAGCCGCGTCTGATTAGTTAAGAATGTCTCAACAACACTGCGACAAAAATGGTTAACGAAGTGCTAATGCTCAGGCAATTGTTCGTCTCATACGGGCCGCAAAAAAGCCATCAAGCCCCGTGTTGGCGCCAATTTTCATGTGCGGCAGGCAGCGCATGAGGCCGGCGGGCGTTACGAATTGATTCTGCCCCCCAAGTTCAGATGGCACAATCGGCACCAACTCAAAATTGTCATGGGCACGCAGGAATTTGAACACCTGGCGCTCGCCCTCAAGTGGAGACAATGAACAGGTGCAATAAACCAATTGTCCGCCGGGCTTCACGAGCTGTGCAGCGTGGTTCAGCATTTTTTGTTGCAGCTCGACCAGTGCATTGAGTTGTTCAGATGATTTCAGATAGACGAGATCAGGGTGCCGACGGATCGTTCCGGTCGCAGAACAAGGTGCATCCAGCAGAACGGCGTCGTAGAGGGTGGCTGTTGGAAGTGACATCACGTCAGCCAGGACCATGTCTATTTTGAAATCCAACCTCTGGAGATTTTCGCGCATTCGATTCGTCCGCGAAATGGAATCATCCACTGCCGTAACGATTGCTTCCAGTGACGCGAGCTGTGCTGTTTTTCCACCGGGCGCCGCACAGAGATCGAGAACGGTTTTGCCCTTAATGTCGCCCAAGAGTTTTACGGGAAGCGCGGAAGCTGCATCCTGCACCCACCATTCCCCCTCCTTGAAGCCAGGAAGCTCTATCAAGGATTGATCAGCAAGGGTCAGGCGAATGCTGCCTGTGGCCAAGAGTTCGCCGCCCAGCGCTTGTGCCCAAGGCTCGGGTTTGCCTCTGACCGAAATATCCAATGGCGCTTCGGTCAGGTGGGACCTTGCAATTTCGATCGCCACATCCTCGCCATAGGCTGAAACCCATTGCTGCCATAGCCAGTCTGGTGTGTTGAGCCTGGGTCCATTCAAAGTTGCAAGTGCGGTTTTCCCCTCAGTTGCAGTTTTGCGGAGGACAGCGTTTATGAGGCCGGAAAAATGTTGGGCTTTCCGGTCCTGTTTGGCCAGATCAACGGCCAAGTCTATTGCCGCGTGAGCACTCACGTCCATGAACAGCAATTGTGCCACAGCGGTTGTCAAAATATCGACGGCCATTCCAGATGAGCGCGGCAGGGGCTTACTCAGAAACCTGGCCAAAATACCGTTTATTTCGCCACCGTGACGAAGCGACGTGGCCGCAAGCGCATGGGCAAATGATCGGTCGCGGCCCTCAAGCTGCCCAAATTCCGCGTCGGTTTCGAGAAGCTGATCCAATGGACGTTGATCGAGCGTTACGCCCTGCAAAAGGCTGATTGCTGCTCTCCTGGCCTTGAGACCAGGTTTCTCGGCACTTTTTGTTGCCACTGATTAGCCCCAAGGGCCTCTCGGCGCGGATTTTGAAGGTTTGCCCATCTCTGCTGCCATCCTTTGAAGCGCGGCAACGCGATTTTCGGTTGCTGGGTGGGTAGAAAACAGATTGTCCATCCGCTGTCCAGACAAAGGATTGATGATAAAAAGATGCGCCATGGTCGGATTGGCCTCGGCATCCGGATTTACGACGTGTTGGGCGGTGTCTGAAATCTTGATGAGGGCAGATGCCAGAGCGGCGGGATCACCTGAAAATTCCGCACCACCCCTGTCGGCATCATATTCCCGGGTTCGGCTTACCGCGAGCTGGACGACGGTTGCAGCAAGTGGCGCCAGAATAAGCAAGGCAATGCCGCCTAGTGGACCTAACGGACTGTTCCGATCCCTGCCGCCAAACAGAAAGCCAAAATTGGCAAGCATTGAAATAGCGCCCGCCAGCGTTGCGGTTACTGTCATCACCAAAGTATCGCGATTTTTGATGTGGGCCAATTCATGGGCCATGACGCCCGCAATTTCTTCAGCGGACAACAGCTTCAACAAACCGGTCGTTGCCGCAACGGCGGCATTTTCAGGATTGCGGCCCGTGGCAAAGGCATTGGGCTGGGGATTATCCATCAGGTAGACCTTTGGCATTGGCAATTCGGCCCTCTGAGCAAGGCCTGCGACAATGTCATAAAACTGCGGTGCTGATGAACGGTCTATTTGGCGCGCACCCTGCATTGCCAAGACCATTTTGTCAGCGTTCCAATAGGTAAACAGGTTCATGCCTGCGGCAAAAACAAATGCCAACAGCATGCCTGCCTGGCCACCTACGAGATAGCCAATAGCCAGAAATAGGCCGGTCAATGCCGCCAGCAACAAGCCTGTTCGAAACGTGTTCATTGAGTTAAAATGGTGTAGGTTCAACGGTTAGACAAGTATGGAAAGATTAAATTGAGTTCAGATGCTGTTAAGGCCCTGGCGGAAGCCGAGGAGCGCCGACGCCTGGCGGTTGAGAAAAATCCTGCGCCTAAAGAAATTAACGGTCGGGGCGGGCTCGAGCCCACACGATATGGCGATTGGGAAACAAAAGGAATTGCTAGCGATTTCTAGTCCATCAATCATCAAGACCGAATTGGACGTGGCGCATGGCGTTGATTTCCTGAAAGGCGTAGAGCCTCGCTTTGCAGCGGTTGCTTCGCTGCATGGCGTGCCCTCGGTACGGCTCGTTGACAACAATCTGGCAAGCCTGCTTCAGATCATCACTGAACAGCTTATTTCATTGCAGGCGTCCGAGGCTATTTGGCAGCGTGTCAGATCTTCGCTGTATCCCATTTCGTCCGCAAAGGTTTTGGCCGTCGATCACGATGGCTTGCGAAAACTAGGACTGACAGGTGCGAAAGCGCGGAGTTTCAGGGCAATTGCCAGTGCGGTTGAAGAGGGTTACCTGAGTTTTGATCGACTTGCGGACATGGCTGATCAAGAAGCTTTCAAGAATCTGGTATCACTGCAAGGTGTGGGGCCGTGGACTGCAGATATTTACCTCTTGTCGGCACTGGGGCGAGCAGACGCCTTTCCATCGGGTGATCTTGCACTGCAGGTTGCGGCCCAAAATCTTTTTAAATTGCCAGAAAGACCCGCACCCAAGGTATTTTTGGCTATGGCCGAGTCCTGGAGGCCGTGGAGATCGGTTGCGGCAAGACTCTTATGGAGCCATTACAGGGGGTTAAAAGGGATCAGTCAGGCCCAGAATTGAACCCCTTCACAGGGCTGTTGCACGATATATAGTAGTATTGCGAACGTGAACCCTTAGAGGTTGAGAGTGTACCAAGCCCCGATTGCGCCGGAAGCCTGCCCTGCCCTGGTCCTTAACGCCGACTACCGGCCGTTGAGCTACTATCCCTTGTCTCTGTGGAGCTGGCAGGACGCAATCAAGGCCGTGTTCCTTGACCGCGTGAATATCGTTTCAGAATATGAGCGCGTGGTTCGCAGCCCGTCATTTGAGTTCAAGCTGCCGAGCGTTGTGTCCCTCAAGACCTACGTGAAACCCTCGCGCACGCCGGCATTTACACGGTTCAACGTTTTCCTGCGCGATCGGTTCACCTGTCAGTATTGTGGATCACATGATGATCTGACCTTCGATCACGTAACGCCACGCTCAAAGGGCGGACACACGACGTGGGACAATGTGGTTGCTGCATGCTCGCCTTGTAACTTGACCAAGGGCGGTTATCTGCCACGCGAAATTCGCATGTATCCGGCGCACAAGCCGCATTGCCCGAGTGTCAATGAACTGCACGCAAATGGTCGGCATTTTCCGCCAAACTACCTGCATCAGAGTTGGCAGGATTATCTCTATTGGGATACTGAACTCGATCCGTAATTTCGGATGCCCAGCATGGCGACGACAGCCAGTGCGGCAGAGATAATCGCATTCCATCCCGCCAGCGATATACCCAATATGCGTAAGGCTGCTTCGTTGCAGGCGACGACTTTCTTGGTGAGATCGGGCAGGCCGCCGGAAAATTCGCCGCTGCAGGTGCTGGGTCCCTCCCAGAATTTCCATTCCACACCGGCATGGTAGGCGCCGAAAACCGCGCTTCCAACCAGAATTAACGCCAGCAAATAGAATCCCGGTTTGGCTATGGTTTTTGGCAAAAACATGAGAACGAGCGAAAGAGGGATCACTGCGTAATAGGCCCAGCGTTGCAGCAGGCAGAGATGGCAGGGATCGTAACCTGCAAATTGAAACATCCAGGCCCCGATGATTGTTGCCGTTGCAATGAGGCAGATGAGCTGGAGCGCTTTTCCCGGCGTCACATCATTCAGCATGCTGTTGTCAATCCTGATGAACTCACGAACTTGAAAATAAAGTAGAGCGCTATCAATAGCAGTGCAACCAGCATTGCAATAAGGCCAAGGCGTTTTTCGATAAACAGGCGGATGGGTTCACCGAATTTTTTGAGCGCCCAGGCAAGCGCAAAAAATCTTGCACCACGCGCAATGATGCAAGACAGGATGAAGAGAACAATGTTGACCTGGACGACACCTGCAAGAATGGTCACAATCTTGATTGGCGGCAAATGAGCAAGACCGGATGTCACCAGCAGCAATATGATCGTTGGTTCGCCCGTGCACTTCCTGAGGTTTTCAAATTGCTCGAGCTTGCCATAAAAATTCAATATGGGCTGGGCAATGGTTTCATAGGCCCAATAGCCCAAGAGATAACCTGCTACTCCGCCCAGCGTGGACGCAAGTGTGGCGATGAGAGCAAGACGATAGGCGCGTTCGGGCCTCGCCAACGCCATTGGCAGGAAGAGCACATCAGCGGGCACAAGGAAGACTGAGCTTTCGATGAAGGCGATGATTGCCAACCAGATCTCGGCAGTCTTTCGTGATGCCAGCGAGAAGGTCCAGTCGTAAAGTTTTCGCAGCATGAATATCCTAGTCGAATGTTGGCTTGGAACTTCTCAGGTTCTTGGTTGTCGAACGCTTTGATTTCGAATCGAGGCGTCGCATCTTAGAGGCCTTGGTCGGCCTTGTAGCAATGCGTCGTTTTGGTCTGATTGAAGCCTTGCGCAAAAGCTCCACGAGTTTTCGCAGTGCGATGGCGCGATTGCGTTCTTGTGATCGATGTTCCTGGGCGGTCACAATCAACACGCCTTCCGTAGAAAGCTGGCGGCCAGCGACAGTTTTCAGCCGATGCTTCAAGTCTTCAGGCAGTGCTGATCTTGCCACGTCATAGCGAAGTTCCACAGCGGTTGAAACTTTGTTCACATTCTGTCCGCCGGGGCCAGAGGCGCGCATGAAGGATTCGGAAATATCGCGCTCATCAATTACAATGAAATTCGAGATTCGGATCATGATTCTGGTGTTTAAGCGCGTTTCTGGTTGACGGCGCAAGCATCGACGCTTTAGAGAATGCCCCACAGGCTGGCCCTTGTGGTGGAATGGTAGACGCGGCGGACTCAAAATCCGCTCTCGAAAGAGGTGGGGGTTCAAGTCCCTCCAAGGGCACCAAAGCCTGTGGCCGTAGTTTTAGCACAATTGTGCGTAAAAAAAGCGAATCGCCAATGGTTGGCAGTATTGCAACCGGCGGCATCCAACTCTAATACCCAGGCAGGCACATCAATTGGCGGTATCTTTCCGAAATTCTGTTTTCTTGGCCGCACTGCTGGGACTGGCGTTTTCGCCTTTTGCCCATGCTGGCCCGTCAATTCTATTCGATGCGGCAACTGGCGAGGTGATCGCGAGTGAGCGGGCAGGCGAGCCATGGTATCCTGCATCGCTCACCAAATTGATGACCGCTTATATTGTATTCAAGAAGCTCAGGGCCGGGAGCCTGAAACTCGATCAGTCAATCGTGGTTTCCCCACTTGCCGCATCGCAGGTGCCGAGCAAAATAGGAATTCCTGCTGGCGGCACAATTTCGGTCGATTTGGCCTTGCAAACAATGCTGGTCTATTCGGCCAATGATATTGCCTATGTCCTGGCTGAGGGTGCGGGCGGCACGACAGAGAGTTTTGTCGCGGAGATGAATGCTGCGGCCAAGACTTTGGGGCTCGCGTCAACCCACTATGTAAATCCAAATGGGTTGTTTGATCCCCGCCAATTGACCTCGGCCCGCGACATGGGAATTCTGGCATCGAGGATCTATTCCGATTTTCCAGAATACAGCCATTATTTTTCACAACCCTTTGTGATGCTGGGCAAACGCAAGCTGCACAATCGCAACAGTCTTATTCGCATCATGCCGGAAGCCGACGGCATGAAAACCGGGTTTGTCTGTAATTCGGGTTTTAATCTTGTGGCGTCGGCAACTCGGAATGGACGAAAGCTCATTGCCGTTGTTCTGGGGGCCCGCAATGGAAAATCGCGGGCTGATATCGCCCACAGCCTGCTGGTTGACGGATTTTCGCAAGGCGCTGCTCCTGGCCGGGTCAAAATCGAGAAGATTCCGGGCGATGAGTTGGGCGCACTCATTCCCGCCGACATGACAAAACAGGTGTGCAAGTCGAAACAACCCTATGCTGCCACACGGGTGGCTGAGCTTGGCGGGTGGGGCATATCGTTTGGCACCTATGGAACCATGGAACAGGCCGACATGACCTTGCGCGGCCGGATGATTGGCCCCGTTGGCATTAACGCGCCGGGCCGCATTGGCATTGTCCGGATGCCAAACAAGACGGGGTTCGCCGCCATGTTGTGGAATATTGACCAATTCACCAGCAAATTGCTATGCAGCAACTATCGGTCGCAAGGTACACCTTGCGATGTCGTGGCACCGGAGGCATTTGCTCAAATTGCGGCTCTCACAACAGAAAAAGAACCCGCAGCCAAGCCGCCAATTGCGCAAGGGTCTGACGGACCAAAGCCCGCAGCGAAGAAAAAAGCCAAGAAGTAACCGGCTTCCTGAATTTTGCTCTCATGATCAGTAGGGTTCGGCTTGGCGTCGGCTGCGCTTTGGCTGCAGCCAGCATCTATGGGTTGGTTCCAAATTTTGCCCGCGGGGCATTTGAAAACGGGTTTCCCGGCACTGAATCCACGCTGTTTCGAACCTCGATTGTTGCCGTCGTTTTTGCCATTGTCGCGGTGATGCAGGGCAGCAGCTTTCGAATTCCACGCGCTGCCTGGGGCTCGTTTGCCGGTCAGGCCGGGGCTACACTAGTCATCTCGGTTTGCTATATGGTGTCGGTGCAATTCATCCCGGTCGGACTTGCTGTGATCATTTTTTTCACTTTTCCGGTGATCATCGTTCTGGTTTCCCCGTTGGTTGAAGGGCACCTTCCCAGCATGGCGAGGGTTGTCATTGTGATCGTTGCGTTTGTTGGCCTGGTGATTGCACTAGGCCCAAGTTTTGGCGACATGGATTTCAGGGGTGTTATCCTGGCCGCCATGGCAGCCCTCGGGGGCGTCCTGCAATTTTTTACCGGCCGTTCAATTTCCACCCACCTCACGCCTGCCGTATTCGGAAGTCTCGTGCATTTGGTGATCTGGCCTGCAACACTTCTGGTTGCCGTCTATGACGGGGGCGGAACAGTTCACATGTTGTCTGGTGATCGGGGCAGTTGGCTCGGAGCTTATTTTCTCGTCGGAGTGGGCGTGGTTTATGTCGCCGCCTACATGTTGCAAATGCTGTCATTGCGGTTTGCGCCCGCATCGACCGTGGCGCCGTTCTACAATTTAGAGCCAATCCTGACGACACTGTGTGCCGCCCTATTGTTTGGTGAAGTCCTGAGCCTCAATCAATATGCCGGAGGAGCAATCGTATTGGTCGCTCTTGTTGCATCAAGCCTCTTGGGAAGGGGTGAAGCTAAGGCATGAGCAAGTTTCCAATTCCTGTGGCCGTCATCACTGGCTTTCTCGGGGCCGGAAAAACATCGTTGCTCAATTCGCTGCTCAAGGATGACATGCTGTCCTCGGCGGCAGTCATCATCAATGAATTTGGTGACGTGGGGCTCGATCATTTGCTGGTTGAGCGATCTGACGAAAACATCATTGAGCTGGCATCCGGTTGCCTGTGTTGCACAATTCGCGGCGACCTGATCAATACTATTCACGATCTTCTCGCCAAGCGCGATGCCAAGACGATCAGCCAGTTTGACCGGATTGTGATTGAGACAACGGGTTTGGCAGACCCCGCACCCGTTCTTCACTCCGTCATGAGTGAGCCGACGCTGGTGGAGCGCTGCCGGTTGGAAGGTGTGGTGACGGTTGTTGATGCGGTCAATGGCTGGGCCACGCTTGATGCGCATGCAGAAGCGGTCAAACAGGTTTCGGTTGCTGACCGCATTGTGCTGACCAAGGTTGATCTGCTCTCGGGGCGCGAAGGCGAAGACATGTTGTTTGCGATCATCGCCAGACTTCGAAAATTGAACCCGGCGGCGAGGCTGCTGACAACGCACCGCAATGAAGCGACGGCGCCCCGGCTTTTCAACATGGGGCTTTTCGATCCTGAAACCAAATCAGTTGACGTCCGGAAATGGCTGGCAGCAGAAGCCTATGAGACGGCGGAGAAGCGCCACAGGCATCATCACCACGATGTATCGCGTCATGATGCACATATTCGCTCGTTCAGCTTTACAGAGATGCGCGAGATCAGTCCCGCAGGCCTGGAGCTCTTTATGGAACTCCTGAAATCCTATCACGGCTCCAACATGCTGCGCATGAAGGCCATCGTTAAAGTCTCCGATGATCCTGCCAGACCCATTGTGTTGCATGGTGTGCAGCATGTGTTTCATCCACCGGTCCGTTTGCCAGCCTGGCCTGACGAAGATCACTCCACCAGGATGGTCTTTATTGTCAGAGACATTGAGAAGAAGATGATCGAGGGTCTATTCAAGGCGTTTACAGATCAGCTGACTGGCGGTGCGGATGCCTTCATGGACACCACGCTGTCTCTCAACCGGTGACATATGCGTCCGCAAATATTTGGATTGCATAAATGTTCAACGTGTCAAAAGACGCTGTCCTGGCTTGATGAAAGCAGAATTTCCCACACATTCGTTGATGTAAAGGACAAGCCTCTTGATGCAGCGCGCATTGCAAAGTGGCCAGCCGCTTTAGGTGGTTGGGAGAAACTGATCAATCGCGCTGGCTCTACCTGGCGCGGACTTGCGGCTGCGGATAAAGACAATCTCAATGAGGCACGCGCCATAGAATTGGTAGTTCGCAACCCATCACTCATGCGCCGTCCATTGATTGAACACAGTGACGGGTTGATCACGGTCGGATTTTCTGAAAAAGTTCGGGCGAAACTCAAGCCCTGACGAGTGGCCTGGTCATGCAGGTTGGCCCGCCTTCGCCCTTACGGCAAATTTCATAACCCTTGATCACTTCGACTTTGATGCCGGCGGCAATCATCCGCTTTTCGGTCTCAGGATTTCCTTCAACCATCATCACGTGGCGGGGGCCGAGCGCCAATATGTTACAGCCCATGGAGGCGAATTCCTCCTCGGGCACATGAACGAATTTGATGCCACGGGTTTCCAGGAATTCAACCAGTCGCACGGGCATCAAAGGCAGATAGACAACCGCCAGATCCACATCAACGGGACTGAGGAAGGACATCAGATGGAAAACGTCCGATCTTCCCTTGAAGTGCGGCATGTCGAAGGCGTGTATCTCGACATCGCTACCCGCAAGTTTCGAAAGCTGGCGGATGCCTTCCTGATTGGTACGGTAGCCGATCCCGGCCAAAAGGGTGTGGCGGTCGATCCATACGAGATCGCCACCCTCCAGCAGGCCTGGCGCTGATATTTCCCCAGCGATTGGAAAACCCAGACTTGCGAGATGTGCGCAGTTGACCGCCGGTTCCAATCTGCGGGCAGGCTTTCCCATGTGGGGTCGCACGAGGCCGTTGGGTGTTACAACCAATGCATCGTGGGCATAGAGAGAATCCAATGTGAGTCCCTCACCTGCGGGAAGCTTGATCATTTCGGCGCCAGCGGCGGCCAGAATTTTTTCAACCTTCTGGTATTCTGACTTGGCCGCTACGAGGTCTGGTCTGGAATGATAGCTCAGCTTCTGCCACTCCGCATCAATCTTGGCGTCGCTGGCAAATGCCACCTCAGGTGAGCGGATGGCCACTTTCTTCAATGGTCCCCACATATTGAAACTGCCGAAGTCATAAGTCATTTGCGTTTGATCCTGAAAGTAAATGTGGTCCCGTTGTTTTCGGAGGTTAACAGCGTGTGGCCCTGCTCGCTGCAAAAGTGGGGCATGTCTAAGGCTGACATCGGGTCGGTGGCAAGCACCTTCAAAATTTTGCCCGTAGCCATGGTTTCAAGGCGTTTCCGCGCTTTCAGCACCGGCAGCGGGCAAAGCAACCCGGAAAGGTCAATTAGCTCTTCGAATTCAACATCAGACATGGCTATACTATAGGCTCAAATCAAAAAAATGGGAGCGCCTCTTGCCGCCACTGTTAACGAAAACGCCCTTTACCGGGAAGGCCCGGAAATTGCTGCTGAGTTCGGATCGGAGTGCAAGCCTCGAAAAGGTTGAAATCAGGCGGCTCGAGCTTATGTTTTCTGGCATCAAGGGTGATTTTCATGGGGGCCTGGTGCGGAAATCGGATTCCCGCACGCTCAGTCAATATCCACGCAATACAGACATCCGGAATGTGCGGCAGGTGACGCTGGTTGCGGAGGAAGAGCTTGCCGATATCGCCGTTGCCATGGGAATTCCTGCCACCAAGGCCGAATGGCTTGGGGCCAATGTGGTAACCTCTGGCATTCCTGATCTCACTTTGCTGCCTCCTTCCACACGGCTGCAATTTCCATCAGGCGCCACACTTGTTGTCGATATGGAAAATGCTCCGTGCCGACAGGTGGCTGACGTTATCTTGCAGTATCACCCGGAGGTAAAATCTGGATTTGTAAGTGCGGCTGCTCACAAGCGAGGACTGACAGCTTGGGTCGAATGCGAGGGGATAATCAACACCGACGATGAGATTATGATGTGGATTCCGCCGCAACGGATTTATGCGCATAGCTCATCATGAAAATACTGGGGTCCATCATTGCTGGCGGCAGATCGAGCCGCATGGAGGATCGCGAGAAAGCATTTCTGAAATTGGCCGGAAAGTCCATTCTTGATCTGGTGATTGGCCGGTTTGAACCCCAGGTCGATCAACTGATCATCAATGCCAATGGCGATCCCTCGCGGTTTTCAGAATTTGATCTGGCGGTTCATCCTGATCTTATCGCGACACTCAAGACGCCGCTGGCTGGACTTCACGCCTCGCTGGCGTTGGCCAAGGAGAATGGCTCAGATATTCTCATCACGACGCCATCTGACACGCCATTCCTGCCAATTGATATGGCAGTGCGCCTTATCGAGGGCGCCAGCAAAACAGGTGCCGCGATTGCCACCTCGGGTGGTCGCGAACACTACCTCTCAGGCGCATGGAAGGTCGATCTGTTTGTCGATCTGGAAAAAGCCATCGCGCGCGACACATTGTTTCGCGTGAAGGACTGGGTGGAGCGATCTGCGGCTTCGAAAGTGGCGTGGCCTATCGCTCCCCATGATCCCTTCTTCAATGTGAACACGCCGGAAGACTTTGCCCTGGCGGAGCAGGTCGCCAGGAGTACATGATGCAAAAAATTATTGGCGTGGCTGGTTTCAAGAATGCCGGCAAGACAACACTGGTTGAAAAACTGGTTGCTGAACTTAGCAAACGCGGGTTCAAAATATCAACCGTCAAACATGCCCATCATTCCTTTGATATTGATCATGAGGGCCGCGACAGCTTCAGGCATCGGAAGGCAGGTGCTGCGGAAGTAGCCGTCGTGTCGGGCGCACGCTGGGCGCTCATCAATGAGTTGCGCGGCGGGCCTGAGCCAACACTTGGTGAAATTCTCATGAAGTTGTCACCTTGCGATCTGGTGATCGTTGAGGGCTACAAACGCGATGGCCATGACAAGATCGAGGTTCGGAATCTGGCGTTGGATCATCCCTCCCTGGCAGGCGGTGATCCCACAATTGTGGCGATAGCAGCAACCGGCGCCATTGCCGAGGCACCGGTTCCGGTTTTTGACCGCGATGATGTAACGGCACTTGTTTCATTCATCATCAAACACACGGGTCTTTCCTGATTTCTGTCGGAATCCGGCTCACCCCCGTCGCTCCACTTCACGCCTGTTGAATTTCCCTCCCTAATGTGTCCAAAATTCCAATTTTACCTCAAGAGGACTTCCGATGAAAACACAGGCGCGGGTGGTGGTTATTGGTGGCGGCGTTGTGGGTGTTTCAACGCTTTATCACCTTGCCAAGAAGGGTTGGAGCGATGTGGTTCTGGTGGAGCGCAAGGAGCTGACTTCCGGTTCCACCTGGCATGCTGCGGGTCTGCTGCCGCTCTTCAATCTCTCTTATTCTGTCGGTCAAATTCACAAATACTCGGTCAAGCTTTATGGCGAACTGGAAGCTGAAACGGGACAGCATGTGGGTTTCAGAAAGGTTTCCAACATCCGTCTGGCGCGCACCAAAGACCGTTGGGATGAGTTCATGTATTATGCGGGGATCGCCGAAACCATCGGAGTCAAAGTCAACAAGCTGACGCCGCAGCAAGTGAAGGAAATCTGGCCATTGTGCGAAATCGATGGCCTGCTGGGCGCCATCCAGCATCCCGACGATGGGTATATCCAGCCCGCAGACCTGACACAGGCCCTGGCGAAGGGTGCGCGCAATTGCGGTGCGGAGATCTATCGCAACACCACTGTGGTGGCGATTGAGCAACTGGCTTCGGGCGAATGGCTGGTCAAGACCGATCAGGGCGACATCGCTTGCGAACACGTGGTTTCATGTTCGGGCAACTTTGCCCGCAAGACTGGCGCCATGGTGGGGCTTGATATTCCAGTGATCCCGGTCGAGCACCAATATATCGTGACGGAACCCTCACCGCTGATCAAAGAGCGTCAGGCCAAAGGCTTGCCGGAAATGGGTGTTTTACGTGAGGCCGACTCGTCCTGGTATTTGCGCGAAGAAAATGGCGGCTTTGTTCTCGGCATCTATGAGAAGGGTGCGCCCTGCTGTTATGTGGACGGGCCATCGGCGCAAAGTGAATATGAATTATTCCAGGGTGAGCTGGAGCGGCTTGAACCTTACATCGAAGCAACCATTGCGCGGGTTCCGGCTTTCGGTGAACTCGGCATCAAGAAAATCTACAATGGCGCCATTGCCTACACGCCTGATGGCTCGCCCATTATCGGGCCAGCCTGGGACCGCAAAAATTTCTGGCTCAATGAAGGTCACTCCTTTGGCGTGACGGCTGCCGGAGGTGCGGGCTGGCAATTGGCGGAATGGATTGTGGATGGTGAGCCCACCATTGACATGATGGGTGTGGACCCCCGCCGCTTTGGACCCTACGCCAGCCAAGGCTATCTCAAGGTCAAGACCGAAGAGGCCTATGCCAATGTCTTCACCATGCATTATCCGGAAGAAGAGCGTGCGGCAGCGCGGCCCCTTAAGCGGACACCTTGCTATGACCGCATGAAGGATCTGGGTGCGGTATTTGGTTCGGTTTATGGGTGGGAACGGCCGGGCTGGTTTGCGCCCAAGGACTATTCGCTTTCGGACAAAGATCTGGACATGCCGGACACGCTGCTGCGGCACAATCATGCTGCACCCACTGATGATGGCCGCATTGTCGAGAAATGGTCTTTCCGGCGCTCCAACGCTTTTCGCTTTGTGGGCGAGGAATGCCGCAATGTCATGGACAATGTGGGCATTCAGGACATGTCGGCTTTTGCCAAGATGGAGGTTTCGGGGCCGGGCGCCAGGAATTGGCTTGATTCAATTCTGGCCAACCACATCCCCAAGAAGATGGGCCGCATTGCGCTCTGCCATCTGTTGACAGCACAGGGCGGGGTGCGTTCGGAATTTACAGTTTATGAGTGGGCACCGGCCCGGTTTTATCTGGTGTCGGCGGGCGCCTACGAACGCCATGATCATGACACTCTCAAGAAATTGCTGCCTGCTGATGGATCAGTGAAACTCAATGCCATTACGACGCGCCTTGGTGTGTTGGTGCTGGCTGGCCCCAATGCGCGGAAAGTTTTGCAAAAGCTCACCTCGGCGGATCTTTCAAACGAAGCGTTCCCCTGGCTCTCGGGACAATCCATCTCGGTTGGCCATGCGAGTTGCCACGTGCTGCGGGTCAATTTTGTGGGTGAACTTGGTTATGAGTTCCACCATCCTGTCGAGCAACAGGTTGCATTGTTTGATCTTTTGATGGAAGCGGGCCGCGAGTTTGGCATTCGGCCCTATGGCATCAAGGCCATGTCAGCACTTTCAATCGAGAAGAGCTACCGGCTGGTGCCGCGCGAACTTTCGATTGAATATTCAGCCTACGAGTCCGGGCTGGACCGGTTTGTGCATCCCAACAAGGGCCAATTCATTGGCCGCGATGCGCTCGTTGCGGCCCGCGAAAAGGGCCTCAACTGGAATTTTGTGACGATGGAAGTTCATGGCGTCACTGATGGAGATTCAGATACGCGGGGATCAGAACCGATTTATGCAGGTGGCAAATTGATTGGTCGCGCCACCAACGGAGGCTTTGGCTGGCGGGTGAACAAATCTCTGGCGCTGGGCATGGTGAGGCCGGAATTTGCACAACTCGGTAACCAACTGGAAATAAAGATTTTGGATAAGTTGTTTAAAGCTAGTGTTATTGCTGAAAGCCCTTATGATCCGGATAACTTGAAGCTCCGAGCATAATCCTGAATTTGGAATCGGGTAGGTGAAATTGGACGGGTTTCGTATTGCAGAAGCATGAACAGAGCTACAGTACGGGCGTGCTCTTTGTGCTTCTCGCAACATTGGGGTGGAGCCTGTCCGGGATTTTTGTGCGCTTGATGCCCGGACTTGATGGCTGGCAGATCAATTGCTGGCGGGGTTATTGGACGGGCGTTACCTTACTGATTTATCTGTTTCTCATTTACGGGCGAGATGCGTACCGTAAATTCAGAGAGATCCCAAAGTTCGCATTGTTTTCCTCCGCGTTGTTTTTTTCGGTTGGTTCCACGCTCTATGTATCTTCCCTGACCTTGGTCAGCACCGCTACAGTCTCAGTCATTGGCGCTACTTCCCCGCTCTTTGTCGGGCTCCTGGGCCCATGGATCACTGGTGAAAAAGCGGGGGTTGAATCATGGTTTGCTGCCCTCATGGCGTTGCTCGGCGTCATTGTCATTGCCGGCGATGGATTCGAACAAGGCAAATTGTGGGGCCTTCTCATGTGCCTCGGTGTTCCCATGCTGTTTGCCGGCCAGACGCTCGCGCTTCGGAAGTATCGCGATTTTGACATGGTTCCGGCCATTTGCTTTGGCGGTTTTTTGACATTCCTGCTTGCCGGACTGTTTGGTTTTTCAACAGGCCGTGCGGCGGGTGGATTTGATGTGGGCGTTCGCGAAATACTACTTTTGGCCGCCATGAGCGTGTTGCAGCTGGCAATCCCCCTGATACTGTATATTCGAGGTGCGGTTTCCGTGCCGGGTGTCACGCTGGCGCTGATTGCGATGCTGGATGCGGTTATCAATCCATTCTGGCCCTGGGTTTTCGTGGGCGAAATGCCAAATCGAGCTGATTTCATTGGCGGCGGCATTATTATTGGCGCGGTTTTGATCAGCATATTTGGACGCCAGGTTTCTCTCGCGAGACTGCGCGCGCAAGCTGGCTAGAAACGTGACGCGCGCAACGGCAACACTGGTGGGATTTACCGCGGTCATCATGTGGGGGTTTCTCGCCCTGCTGTCATCGCTGGCTGTCAATATTCCGCCCTTTCAACTTGCTGCCATGAGCTTTCTGATTGGTGGAGGAATGGGGGCCGCGACCTGGCCGTTTCGCCCGTCAGCGTTCGCAAGTTTGCGGCAACAGGATTGGCACATGTGGGCTTTGGGCATCGCAAGCCTCTTTGGCTATCATTTCATCTATTTCACGGCGATCAAGACTGCACCGCCGGTTGAGGTTAGTCTCATCGCCTATCTGTGGCCGCTGTTTCTGGTGGTGTTTTCTGCATTCCTGCCGGGCGAGAAGCTGAAGTTCTTTCACATCATCGGTGTTGCATTGGGGTTGGCGGGCGCTGGGTTGGTCATTACAAAAGGCCAAGGCGTTGGCCTGAGCGAAGGGCTCAAGCTTGGCCACTGGCTCGCCGTTCCATGCGCTGTAATCTGGTCTGGCTATTCAATTCTGGCGCGGCGCTTTGGCAGCGTTCCTACGGATGTTATTGCAGGGTTTTGCCTGGCATCATCAATTTTATCTTTTGCATCGCATCTTGTTTTTGAACAAACCGTGTGGCCGAGTGGCACTCTGGAATGGTCGGCGGTAGCAGGTCTTGGATTGTTGCCGCTTGGTGCTGCATTCTATACGTGGGATTATGGCCTGAAGCGCGGCGACATCATGGTGCTGGGAGCATCATCTTACGCCGCACCATTGCTCTCCACGCTGGTTTTGATCATCTTTGGCGTTGCCGAATTTCATTGGTCAATCGTTGCCGCCTGCTTCCTGATCACCGGTGGCGCCGTGATTGCAGCGCAGGACATGCTTTTCAAGAAAAGCTAAAAATTATTCTTGCGGGTGCGGAGTTCGGCAAAAACGTCTGCGTCGCCAGCGTTTACCAGCCCCAGGTTTTTTCTGATTTCAGGGCTGTCGCAGCGCATGAAGGGGTTTGTATTCAGTTCATCGGCAATGGAGGTTGGGCAGGTCATTTCACCGCGTGAACGCTGGCCAGCCACCTGTTTGGCGCGTTGCTGAAGCCTGTCATTGCCGGGTTCGACGGACAGGGCAAAGCGGCCATTGGCCTCCGTGTATTCATGACCGCAATAGACCATGGTGCTGGGGGGAAGGGTGCGGAATTGATTTACCGAGTGCCACATCTGGGCAAGCGTTCCTTCAATCACGCGGCCGCAACCCATGGCAAAAACTGTATCGCCCACAAACAGCCAGTTCTCGGCGGATACGTAAAACGCGATGTGGCCCTTGGTGTGGCCCGGGCAATCATAGACCTGGATATCGTGGCCCGCCCATTCAAATGTGTCACCACCAGCAACAGCTAGGTCTATGCCCGGAATTTTGCCGGCTTCGCCCTTGGGTCCAATGATCTTGCAGCCGTAGAGTTCTTTCAGGTGAAGATTTCCGGCAACATGGTCGTCGTGATGATGGGTTGTGAGGATGTGGGTGAGCTTATGTCCTAATTTTTTTAACTCTTGCTCGACGGCATTGGCTTCGGGGGCATCGATTGAAGCGGTCCGACCAGATCTGGGGTCATGAATGATTACGCCATAGTTGTCGGACCGGCAGGGGAACTGGTGAATGCTGAGCCGAGACATAATTTAATAACCCCATTTTTTCTTCGCTGATGACCGCAATCGCATTAAGCGCTATTTAGAAGCACCATGGATGTAGTTGAATTACGCGAGTTTTACGCCAGTCCGCTGGGAAATGCTACTCGCCGCCTGATTTCTGGCAAATTGAAGCCCAGGGCTGAGCCGCCGCGCGGCGGATGTTTTCTGGGACTTGGCTATACAACGCCCTATCTCGATGAGATTGCCGGAGAAGCCGAACGGAATTTTTCATTCATGATGGCGAGGCAGGGTGTCATTCACTGGCCACCGACGGGACTGGTCAAATCAGCGCTCGTCGATGAGTTTGATCTGCCCCTGTTGGAGAGCACGGTTGACTTGACGCTGGTGGTCCATGGCCTTGAGTTGACGGACAGTCCCATCGAAATGCTGCAGGAAATCTGGCGGGTTATGGCGCCGCAGGGCAAGCTTGTTCTGGTGGTGCCAAATCGGCGGGGCTTGTGGGCGAGCTTTGACTCCTCGCCATTTGGCTATGGCCAGCCGTTTTCAAGAACGCAGCTCGGCGGACTTCTCCGCGAGGCGCAGTTTTCGGCGGTTTCATGGACATATGCGCTCCGCATGCCGCCACTATCGCGGAATTTTGTCCTCAAAGGCGCTCCGGCTTTTGAGCGGGTTGGCGACTGGTTAATGCCCCGCCTGGCGGGTGTCATTATTGTTGAGGCCGTCAAGCAGGTTTATGCATTTTCGTCAGGAAAACGCGCGCGCCGCCTGATGCCGCGGTTCAAGCCAGCCCTGCTGCCTGCGCCGACGCGTTTTGACATGGGGCAGCCCACCTGAAGCCTTTGCTTTTATGACATCTGCCAGTATGAAGGTCTGGTCCCGTAGAGGCGGCAGCGGAGGGCGTATCTGGGATGTTAGAGATTGATGCAAATGAGTGGAACAGCCGGGCCTGAAAGTGAACTGGAAGAAATTCGCCGTGAAATTGATGCCATCGATGATGGGCTATTGAGTTTGCTGGAGCAACGGTTTGCCGCTTCTGAAAAGGTAAAGTCAATCAAGTCCAAGCTTGGCGCAGCGGGTGGTTCGCCGTTCAGGCCCGCACGGGAAGCCGCCATTCTGCGACGGCTTTTGGGGCGTTCGGCAAAAAATGTTTCGGCAGATCTTGCGGTGCGTCTTTGGCGGGCCATTCTCTCAGCCTCCACCCAGTCCCAGGCGCCGGTCGCAATCCACATTTCCAAGCGGCTCAATTCGTCAATCGGATTGCGGCTTCGCATCAGGGATTACTTCGGTTCAATCCCCGTCGAAGACTATCGCGATGAGGCGCAAGCCCTGATGCAGGTCAATGCGTCGCCAGGCGATATTTGCATTGTTGAAACCGAGTCTCCCTGGGTTGACGCGTTTGTGCAGGGTAAAAATGGCGATGCCCGCATTGTTGCGTGCCTGCCATTTCTTCGCGATGACCCGGTGCCAAAACTTATGGTGTTTGGCCATTCGCCCTCAGAGCCTACGGGCGATGACGAGACGATCATTATCAGCGATGGAAAATTGCCGCGGGATTTTACGCCGGCTCCCCTGTGGCAGGTGAAGGTTGGATCGCGCCGGGTTTCGTGTTTGCCAGGGTTTTTGTCAGATCATGAAAGCCCGCTTGTTGGTCTCAACCGCACCAATGTTTCACTTCGCCTGATGATCGCAGGGCGTTACCCCAGCCCGATTGAGGACAAATCATGACGGCAACTTTACGTCCGGTTGCCAGGCCGGGCATTCTGGAGATATCGCCATATGTGCCGGGCAAGAGTGCGGCCAAGGGCAACAAGATTCACAAACTGTCTTCCAATGAATCTCCCTTCGGCGCACCGCAGCGCGCCAGGGATGCTTATGCAGCCAAGGCTCATTCGCTTGAATTTTACCCCGACGGATCTGCCAGGGACCTGCGTGAAGCGATTGCCAATCGTTATGGGTTAAATCCTGCCGCCATCGTCTGCGGCACCGGGTCAGATGAGGTGTTGCAGCTGCTGGCGCATGCTTATCTGGGCGTTGGTGATGAAGCAATCTATTCGCAGTTCGGATTTCTGGTCTATCCGATTGCCATCAGCGCGAATGGCGCAACAGCCGTCGTGGCGCCAGAGGTTAATCACACGGCAGATGTGGATGCGATGCTGAAATGCGTGAGGGCGCGAACCAAAATGGTGTTTCTCGCCAACCCCAATAATCCGACGGGCACCTATCTGCCGTTCAATGAGGTGAAGCGGTTGCATCAGGGATTGCCCAAGTCAACGTTGCTTGTGCTGGATGCGGCTTATGCTGAATATGTCAGGCGCAATGATTATGAGAGCGGACTTGAGCTGGTTGCCACTTCGGAAAATGTGGTGATGACACGCACGTTCTCCAAGATTTATGGTTTGGCAGGGTTGCGTTTGGGCTGGGCCTATTGTCCGCCGCATGTGGCGGATGTGCTGAACCGCATTCGGGGGCCGTTCAATGTCAGTGCGGCGGCAATCGCTGCTGGCGTTGCCGCGATCAGTGATCAGGAGTTTGTCGAATTTGCCGTTGCTCACAACGAAAAATGGCTCGTTGTTCTGACGCAGCGACTTGAGGCGCTGGGTTTGCGGGTCACTCCAAGTGTCGGCAATTTCCTGTTGCTGCATTTTGCAGCCATGGGCGGCAAAACAGCTGCGGCGGCTGATGCATTCCTGCTCGATAGCGGCATCATCATGCGGCGGATGGAAGCTTACGGCCTGCCAAATTGTTTGCGCATGACGGTTGGAAATGAAGACGCAAATCTAGCCGTCATAGCGGCCTTAACGGAATTTTTGAAATGAGTGTCCTGTTTGAACGCATAGCCTTTATTGGCCTTGGCCACATTGGCTCATCCCTGTGTCATGCCATCAAGCGGGGCAAAATCGCCAACCATATTGCAGGCTATGCCCGCAGCGCCAAAACGCGCGAAACCGCGTTGCGGATTGGATTGGTGGACAGCATTCATGACACAGCGGCTGGTGCTGTTGCCAATGCTGACCTGGTTTTTCTTTGTGTGCCGGTGGGAGTGTGTGGCGAGGTTGTGGCCGAGATGGCTTCGGCACTGAAGCCTGGGGCTCTCCTCACGGATGTTGGATCGGTCAAAGCTGCAATTGTGCGAGACGTCCTGGTGCATTTGCCCAAGGGCGTTGATTTTGTGCCAGGACATCCCGTCGCTGGCACCGAACAGTCAGGGCCTGAATCGGGCTTTGCTGAGTTGTTTCACAATCGCTGGTGCATTTTGACGCCGCTGCCGGACAGCAATCCTGACGCGGTCAGCCGACTTGAAAAATTCTGGCAGGCCTGCGGCGCAAATGTTGAACTGATGACACCAGAGCATCATGATCTGGTTCTGGCTATCACCAGCCATTTGCCGCATCTGATCGCTTACAACACGGTTGCAACTGCCGCTGATCTTGAAGAGGTCACAAATTCGGAAGTGATCAAGTATTCAGCCGGTGGTTTTCGCGATTTTACCCGCATCGCTGCATCTGACCCTACAATGTGGCGCGATGTATTTCTCAACAACCGCGAAGCGGTTCTGGAAATGCTCGGAAGATTCTCGGAAGATTTGTCGGCGTTGCAGCGGGCTATCCGTTGGGGCGATGGTGAAGCGCTCTTCAATCTGTTCTCACGGGCGCGGGAAATTCGGCGCAGCATCATCGGCGCCGGACAGGAAACGGCTGCACCCAATTTTGGCCGTGACCAGACGCCCCGCTAATCGATCGGTTCGATATCGGTCAGCTTAAACGGGCCCCAGTAGAGTTCGCCATTCTTGGCAATGAGGTCGGCCTTTTTGGCAGCGCTTGCCGGATCATTGCCGACCAGATTGAGAAGGCCGTTGACGGCGTTGCGGTCTTTCTTTTTTATTCTCAATATGGGTGTCAGGATATCGAGCAGCGCATCGATGTCATTGGTGCTGGTGGCGAGCTTGCCTGAAAGTTTTTTGTCGGCGTCGACTCGAATATTTCCTTGTGCATCAAACTGCATGTTGCTGTGAGAAATTTTGAGCGAGGTGATGCCGAGGCTTTCACCTGTCTTTGCGGCGTAACTCAGGGGCGCATTGCTGGTCACCATGGCCGCACTGGTGCTGGCGGTGAATTCGGCAGCATTGATGGCAGTCGTGGTGTCGTTGGGGCCTTCAATCAGGAGCCCCTCGGCATTGCCAGCGAGATCCAGTTTTTCGCCATTCTGGCGGGCAAAAAACCGCAGTGAAGCGCTGGTAAACAGCCCTGCGACGCTGACGTCTGCCACGTCGGAACTCATTTCCCAACGGCCCTCTCTATTGATGCTGACGGAAATCAAAGCCCGCTCGTGGTTGATTTCCGACTGGGGAATGCCGTTTCGGGAAAGCCTGGTGGGGCCGTCTACCAGCAGCAGCGCGTGGCGCGGATTATAGGCCTGGACCAATGCCACGGCATTGGCGGCCGCCATATCCATCGTCACATGGTTTTTGGTGTAGGAGAAGGTGGGGCTGTTGCAGTTAAACTCGAAACGGAAGGGAAATCCACCCCAGCTCTCGGCCGCGCAGTTCAGCACCACGCCTTCTGTCAGCAGGGCGTGGCGTTTTTCGCCGACATAGGCCTTGGCAGCGTCAAAGGCCATCACCCAATAGGTGCTCCATAGGGCGCACACAACCAACAGGCCGCCAAGCGGATAGAAGATGTGCCAGGGTTGTTTTGTCGGGGTACTCATGACTTGGGTTATTCGCTTGATTCGGTTATGTGTCCAACATGAATGAGAGATGGGTATTTGGCTATGGCTCCCTGATGTGGAATCCGGGGTTTGAGTATATTTCCAGAACCAATGCCCGCATTCAGGGTTACCATCGCAGCTTGTGCGTGTATTCACTCCATCACCGTGGCACCATCGAATCACCGGGGCTGGTTTTGGGCCTCGACAGTGGCGGGAGCTGCACCGGTGTGGCGTTCCAGATTGAACCGCTGCAATGGCACGATACAATTGCCTATTTGCGGGCGCGCGAACAGATCAGCTCAGTTTATGTGGAAATTTCCCATCCGGTAGAAATTCTGGCAACTGGACGGGGGATCGAGGCCATAACCTTCGTGGCTGATACGGGCCACTCACAATATGCGGGAAAACTCCCCCATTTTGAACTCATCCGGCATGTCAATCAGGGCAATGGCGATTATGGCCAGTGCAGGGACTATGTCGCCAATACGCTGGCACATTTGCGCAGCATGAACATCAGGGATGAAACCCTTGAGGCGATTGGTGAGGAATTAGACCTTCAGCGTCGGTAGTTTCGCTGAAACCGGCCCCAGGCCCCGAAAACTCAAAAGCATTCTTGAGGTCCCTTAAAATCGCGTCGGCTGTCCTGTTATCGCTGGCCAACAAATGAACGTGGATTTCATCGGCATCGGCGTTCTCATGGGCGGAAAAAGTGCCATCCCAGAAGGGTGAAAACCGGTCGATGGCGATCACCGTCCGCAGGCTTCCGGTGCGCTTTACGGCCACATAAATGGCGCCGGGAAGTGGCGGGCAATTGCCGGATTTGTAGATGGTATGGATGTATCGCTTGCCGGAAGACCCGCGCCAGTACCAAAAACGCTCGGCATCGCCGGAACCTTGGGGGAAGTTTATGGAGATGGGGGAACCTTGCATGAGCATGAGAACAAATATAGAACAAACTGGTCCAGAATGCAAGACCTAAATTAACTACATTTCGAATATCCGCAGGACAGGCAGGTAGCGCAGCCCTCTTGGAACACCAGAGCGGCTTCACCACAGCGCGGGCATCCGGCAATTTTTGATCTGCTCTCGGCGCCTTGCGGGCGTTCCATAAAGCCCACTTCAATCATGTGCTTTTCGATGATGCCGCCGATTGCTGCAAGCAGGCTTGGCACATAGCGGCCTTCCATCCATTGTCCGCCACGGGGATCAAACACGGCTTTCAATTCCTCAACCACGAAAGATACATCGCCGCCGCGGCGGAACACTGCCGAAATCATGCGGGTGAGCGCCACCGTCCAGGCGTAGTGTTCCATGTTTTTCGAATTGATGAAAATCTCGAAGGGTCGCCGTTTCCCGTCTTTGATGATGTCATTCATGGTGATGTAAATTGCATGATCTGATTCGGGCCATTTCAGCTTGTAGGTGAAGCCGCCAAGCGCTGGTTCACGCTCCATGATGACGCTGTCCGGTTCACTGGCACTGGCCGCAGTTGAAAGCACTGATCCCGTAATGCTGTTGGGCCGGAAGGTTGTGCAGCCCTTCAATCCCAAATCATAGGCCTCGGCATAGACCTGGCGGAACGCCTCAAAATCGCTATCGGCTGGCACGTTGATGGTTTTTGAAATGGAGCTGTCGATGTGCTTTTGAACCGCCGCCTGCATGATGAGGTGCTCATGGGGGGTGAGTTCTCCGGTTGTCACAAACGCTTCGGGCAGCGGCTGATCCTTGCCCTTCAGGCTCCACCAGAGCCTTGCTGCATAGTCATCAACGCGCAACGTCTTTCGGCTGTTGTCGGCCTGGCGCACTTTCCGCTCGTAACTCACGCTGAAGACCGGCTCAATGCCGCTCGAGACATTTCCAGCGAAGAGAGAAATTGTTCCGGTGGGGGCAATTGAGGTCAGCAGGCCGTTGCGCAAGCCAGAGGCTGAAATATCTTTTCGTACAGCTTCGGGCAAATTTCTGGCGTGGCCGGCGGCCAGATATTTTTCCGCATTGAAAAGCGGGAATGAACCTTTCTCGGCGGCCAGCCTGGCGCTCATCTGATAGGCCGCAGTTTCCAAAATGGCAGCCCACTCGCCTGCGGTTCTGGCTGCGTCTTCTGAACCATAGCGCAATCCGCACATGGCGAGCGCGTCAGCCAAACCGGTCATTCCCAGGCCAATACGGCGCTTTGCACGGGCTTCGCGGGCTTGTGCTTCCAGCGGGTAATTAGAGACATCAACAACGTCATCCAAAAAGCGAACCGCAAGACCCACGGTTTTGGCGAACAAATCCCGATCTATGGAGGCCTCGGGCGTGAAAGGCCGCTGCACCATCTGTGTTAGATTGATTGAACCCAGAAGGCAGGCGCCATAGCTTGGCAGGGGTTGCTCGCCGCAGGGGTTGGTGCAGTGAATGGTTTCGCAGTAGGCCAGATTGTTCTGCGCGTTAATGCGGTCAATGAAAATGACGCCGGGCTCGGCATATTCATAAGTGGACCGCATGATTTGGTCCCACAGCTTGCGGGCTGAAATCGTCCTGGCTGTCTGGCCCCCAAATACCAGGTCCCAAGGAGCATCAGCTTGGACCGCCGCCATGAAGGCATCAGTCACCAGCACGGATAAATTGAAATTGCGCAGGCGCTGGGGGTCGCGTTTGGCCGCAATAAAATCTTCAATATCGGGATGGTCGCAGCGGAGCGTTGCCATCATGGCGCCCCGTCTTGAGCCTGCTGACATGATGGTGCGGCACATCCCGTCCCACACGTCCATAAAGCTCAATGGCCCTGAAGCATCAGCGCCTACGCCCTTGACGGGCGCGCCCTTGGGGCGGAGCGTTGAAAAATCATGGCCAATGCCGCCGCCTTGCTGCAGGGTGAGGGCTGCTTCTTTCAACCCTTCGAAAATTCCACTCATGGAATCTTCCAAATCACCCATGACGAAACAATTGAACAGTGTCACCTGACGGCCCGTGCCAGCGCCGGCAATTATCCGCCCGGCTGGCAGGAACTTGAAACCCGCCAAGATATCATAAAACGCCGCCGCCCATTTATCGCGGGTCGCGGGTTTTTCCGCCACGGCCACGGCGCGCGCCACACGCCACCAGGTTTCTTCCAGCGTTTTGTCATGAGCGGTTCCATCGGCATCCTTGAACCGATACTTCATGTCCCAAATCTCTCGCGAGATGGGATCTTGCGCACTCTCGCTTCTATCCATCATGGCAAGGACAGTTTACCCCAAAAACTCGCCTGAGTCGATATTTTGTTCTTATTTTGTACCAGCGCTGAAATTGTGGCCCGGTATCGCGTAGCTACGAGGTCAAGGACGCCACTTCTTTGCCTCTGCCAGTTAAACTCATATAACCCACAAGGACGATGATCGTCGCGAGAAAGAGAGCGCTTGTGATGATGGTTCCGAGTCCTATTCCGCCATACTCAGCCGGCTGCGACAGCAAATCGCCAAAGGATGCACCAAGCGGGCGGGTAAAGATGTAAGCCAGCCAGAAACCGAGGATCGGGTCCAGCTGCAGGAAGAAATACCCAAAGGCCAGTGAAGCTATGATCATTGCGAACAAAACACCCGTACTCAGGTAGCCAAGTCCAAAATGTTCGGCCACAAGGTCGCCAGCAGCTGTGCCAAGCGCAAACGTAAAGAGGATTGCGAACCAATAGAAACCTTCACGCTTGGTGGTGAAAATCGAATGAATCGACAGGGTCTTTTCCGATGCATACCAGAAACCGAAAGTTGCAATTAAAGCGAGTGAAAAGAAAACTGTGGTGGTGATGAGTGAGACGCCGAAATTGTCGACCGAATTGTCAGTCACCAATGTTCCCACGATGCTGATCAGCACGACAGCCAGCCAATAGGCCCAAGGCACATATTTCTTCTGGCCAAATTGCAGAACCAAGGCGCCCAGCAAAACGACTGTCATGATCAGCGATGTCGCTGTCAGGCCTAACCCCATATTGACCGCAAGATAGTCGGCTGCCGTTTCACCCATGGTTACGGCCAGCAGCTTGATCAACCAGAAGTCTATGGTGACGCTCGGCACGCGATTGTAGACAAGCTGTTTTTCGGCATCTGCAAATGTTGGCATGATCTATTTTTCCTTGTTTGGGAAGCCTTGAGGCATACTACAGCTCAACGAGTCAGGGCGGCCAACGCCTGCGCCGCGAACTCGTCCGCATGCTGATCGTCATCGGCGTTGCACCGTTCAAGCGCCTTAGCCTGATAGGATTCGGCACTGGCCCTGTCGGCATCCGGCGTTTTCACAGTCGTCATCGCGCTGCGCAACGTGGTCAGCATTTCCTCGCAAGGCAAGTATCGGCCGTTCGCATCCGTGAGAACGATCCCGCTGATTGTTGCCGGGGCAGCGGTTGCGCTGCTCGCGCCGCCAGGCGCCACGGTTGGATCGTTGAGTTCGCCCATCAACATTGTCAATGTGCTGGCAACCTGGCCCGCGTCGGGCGACCCAGTGCGGAGCGCCGCAAGAGCCGCGTCGGCCGCATCGTCGATATTTGCCCAAGCGTCCGTGTTTAAGGGACGCATCGTGCTGGCGGCGTCATCCCATGCGGTTTCAAAATCGGTGATTCGGGTTTCTGCAGCCGCAAGATCGCCGGACGCGGCCGCCGCCTGCACGTCGGAGATGATCGTTTTGAAGGGGGATATATCCCCAAGGCTCGCAGCTAAAACGGTTGCGTGGGACCAATAGAGGTTGAACCCGGTAAAGGCTGCCACTGGAACAAGGATCAACGCAACAGCCAGCAGTATTTGTTTCATTTTCTTCTTTCGCTGAGATTGAGAACACGCGGGCATTTCGCAGAATGCCAAATCCGTAAGCTAACGGTCACATCCTGTCACCTTAATTCTCCGTAACCCCAATTTTGGCGAGCCCGCCAGAATTTGACCCTAGCTCTTGCCCAACGGAGCATAGTGGGCGCCGTTGACGGTTTGGGGGCGGCCTTCGATGGCCAGGGTTGAAATGGTTTCGGGTGTTTCTGCGATGACTTTACCGGCTCGCACCACGGCGAGGCGGTTTGTTTTGAGTCTGATGGCGTCGATAGGGTCTTTGGCCTGGAGCACAACGAAATTGGCTTTGCAGCCCTTTGCCAAGCCATAACCTGCGAGATGCATGGCTTTGGCTGGATTTATGGTGACTGCATCGAAGGTCCAGCGCATGGCCTCCCGGCTGGTCATGGGAACGGCATGGATGCCCATGCTGGCCACCTCCAGCATATCGGCCTGGCCCAGCGGATACCATGGGTCCATCACGCAATCATGGCCAAATGAAATGTTGATGCCAGCAGCGCGGAGTTCCGGGATGCGGGTCAGGCCGCGGCGCTTTGGATAGGTGTCGTGGCGACCCTGCAAGGTGATGTTGATCAGCGGATTGGGCGTGGCGTGAAGCTGGGCTTCGGCCATGAGCGGTATGAGTTTTGAGACATAGTAGTTATCCATGGAATGCATGGAGGTGAGGTGCGAGCCCACCACGCGGCCCTGCAGCCCCAGGCGCTGGATTTCGAATGCCAAGGTCTCAACATGGCGCGACAGCGGATCATCAGTTTCATCGCAATGGATGTCAACCAGCAGCCCCCGCCTTTCGGCAATCTCGCACAGCTCCTTGAGGCTTGCGGCCCCTTCGGCCTGGCTCCGCTCAAAATGGGGAATGCCGCCCACCACATCAACGCCCATGTCGAGTGCGCGGATGAGATTTTGCCTGGCGGTTTTTGAGCGGTAGAAACCATCTTGTGGAAAAGCCACGATTTGCAACTCGATATAAGGTGCGATTTTCTTTTTCACCTCGAGAAGGGCCTCGACGCAGAGCAACCGGTCATCGCAGACATCAACATGGGTGCGAATGGCGCCTATGCCTTTTGAAACCGCAAGATCGCAGTAGCGCAGGGCCCGCTCGATGACGGCCTCATGGGTGAGCAGGAGTTTAAGCTCGCCCCACAGCCCAATGCCTTCGAGAAGGGTGCCCGACATATTGAGGCGCGGAATTCCGAGCGACAGAGTGGCATCCATATGAAAATGGGAATCGATGAAGGGTGGGGACACAAGATAGCCCTTCGCGTCGATTGTTTGGCGGGCTTCGCCTTTTATGGCAGGCGCCACTTCACTGATCAGGCCCGATGCACAGGCGATGTCCAACCCCTTGCGGCCATCGGGAAGTGTTGCGTTGGTGATGAGAAGATCGATCATGATTCAGCGTTCGCCTTTCCGGTAGGGCACCATCAGGGCACGCGGGTAAGCAGCACGGCGCGACATGATGATGAGTGCGATGATGGACAGGATGAAGGGTAGCATCAGAAACACCTGATAGGGAACATAGGCTCCGGCCAACTGCTGCAGGCGAAGCTGATAGGCATCGAAGGCTCCAAACAGAAGCGCTCCGGCCAATGCCTTGCCCGGACGCCAGGAACCAAACACCACGAGGGCCACGGATATCCAGCCCCGCCCGTTCATCATTTCAAAGAAAAATGAATTGAAGGCAGAAAGTGTAATGAAGCTGCCGCCAATGCCCATGAAGGCGCTGCCGAGCATGACTGCTCCCATGCGAACCAGCGTTACGTCAACGCCTTGCGCTTCGGCAGCGGCGGGATTTTCCCCAACCGTGCGCATGGCAAGCCCCAGGGGTGTCCGGTTCAGAAGCCAGGCAACAAAAAGCACTGAGGCAAAAGCCAGATAGGTGAGGGGGGTCTGGCGGAACAGCGCATCACCCAAAACCGGAATGTCGGATATCAGCGGGATGGGCCAGGGTTGGAAGGGTTCAATTTTGGGCGGCGAGGTGACCGATGGAAAAATGAGACGATAGAAATAATAGGAGAGCGATGTGGCAAGCAAGGTGATGCCAATTCCTGTGACATGTTGCGAGAGGCCCAGAGGCACCACCAGAAAACCATGCAGCAGGCCAAACAGCGCGCCCACAATTGCAGCGACTGCAACGCCAAGCCAAAGATCGCCGCCGAGGAATACGGTGAGCCAGCCCGCAAAGGCGCCTGCTGTCATTATGCCTTCAATGCCGAGGTTCAGAACTCCGGCGCGCTCGCAGATAAGTTCGCCGAGGGTTCCAAATATCAGGGGCGAGGCTATGCGGATGGCGGCGGCCCAAAGCGATGCGGTGAAGAGAATTTCGAGCGCCTGCATGCTCACCTCCACCTTATGCGGTAGCGCGTGAGCATGATGGCGGTGACCATGGTGAGGAGGGACGTCGCCACCATCACATGGGCAATGTAGCTGGGAACGCCTGCGGTTCGGCTCATCGCATCGGCGCCTACAAAAACTGCCGCCACAAAAATGGCGGCGGCAATAACGCCGAGAGGATGCAGCAGGGCAAGCATTGCCACGACGATCCCGGTGTAGCCAAAGCCGGGAGACAGATCGAGGGTAAGGTTGCCTTTGAGGCCGGTCACTTCCGACATGCCGGCAAGGCCTGCCAGGCCACCGGAAAGCAGTGCGGTTTTGGCCAGCACGCGATTGACGGGCACGCCGGCAAATGATGCGGCCCTTGGACTGTGACCGACGGCCCGCATTTCATAGCCCAGTGCGGATTTCCGGTCGATCAGCCAGACTGCCACTGCTGCTGCGATGGCGATCAAAAATCCGAAATGCAGGCGCTTGCCCTGGATGAGTTTTGGCAGTTGGGCCTCGGCGATGATTTTTTTGGATTGCGGCCAGCCCAGGCCTGCCGGATCTTTCAATACGCCTTCCAGCAACATGCTGACGAACAGGATGGCGATGAAGTTGAGGAGAAGCGTGGTCACGACCTCATCAACGCCGAAACGGGTTTTGAGAAATGTCGGGATGGAAAGAACAAGGGCGCCCCCCAGCATTGCCGCCATCATCAGAACGGGAATGAGAATGGGCTGCGGCAGCGGCAAAAAACCAGTGGCCAGAACAACCGTCATCACGGCGCCGATATAGAGTTGCGCCTCGCCGCCGATGTTCCAAAGCTTGGCGCGAAACGCCACAGCTGCGGCAAGCCCGGTAAAAATCAGCGGGGTGGCGCGGGTAAGCGTTTCCATAAATGCAAATCCTGAACCCGCCGCTCCCTTCACCATCAGCCCAAAAACTGACAGGGGTGAAGCGCCCGATAGCATGACGAGCAGGGCGCAGATGATCATCGACACCAGAAGGGCCAGTGCCGGATAGGCAATCAGAATGGCCGGGACACGCTGTTCGCGAGGTTCAAGCCGCATGGGGTGTGCTCGCTGGCTTCAAACCGTGCCCCGCCATCAACAGGCCGAGGTCCTTGATGCTGGTGCTTTCGCGGGGGAAGGCGTTCGAAAGCTGGCCACGGAACATGACTGCCACGCGATCGGACAGGGAGAGGAGTTCATCAAGATCTTCCGAGATGAGAAGAATGGCGGCACCGCGTTGGCGGGCTGCCAGCAATTGCTCATGCACATAACTGACGGCCCCCACATCCAGGCCGCGGGTGGGCTGGTTGGCCAGCACGAGGCAAGGATCATTTGCCATGACGCGGCCAAGAATGAGTTTTTGCATATTGCCGCCCGACAAGAGCCTGACGCGGGCTTCGGGCGAAGGGCATTTCACATCATAGCTTGCGATAACTTCTTGCGCGAAGCTGCGGGCTTTTTTCCAGTTGATAAAGCCCCGCCTGGAAAATTCCGTTGAACGGTAGCTTTCCGAGATGACATTTTCGGTGATGCTCATGTCGCTGATCAGGCCTTCGGCGTGGCGATCCTCGGGGATGCGTGCGACCCCAAGGCTGACCATGACGCGGGGGTTTATGCGGGAAATAGTTTTCCCCTTGAGCTCCAGCGTTCCCGCAGTCGGCATCACCACACCACTCACCACGTCAGCGAGCAGGCTTTGGCCATTGCCTGATACGCCGGCTATGCCCAAAATCTCTCCGGCGCGGATCTCAAGCGTGATGTCATCAAGGTGTTGGGAATTGTGCCGGACCTGAATTCCGCGCAAGGCCAAGACAACGTCACCTGCCTTTTGAACCTCAGCCTTGGCCTGGGGAATGCTGCGGCCTAACATCAGTTCGGCAAGCTCGGAGCGCGTGACGCCTGTAACGGCGCGCTCGGCCACCAGCTTGCCGCCGCGCAGCACGCTGACGCGGCTGCAAGCCGAAAGGATTTCGCCAAGCTTGTGGGAAATGAAAATGATCGAGAGGCCTCTGGCCACAAAGCGCTTCAGGGTTTCAAACAGGGCGGTGGATTCCTGCGGGGTGAGAACGGCGGTGGGTTCATCAAGAACCAGAATCCTGGCATCCCGGTAGAGGGCTTTGAGAATTTCAACGCGCTGGCGCTCGCCCACCGAAAGTGTGGAAACAATTGCATCGGGATTAACTTCCAGGCCAAACTCTCCGGCGAGTTGGCGGATGCGGGCGCGCGCCTTGGCGGAATTGGACGATAGCTGCCACAGGGGTTCGGTTCCCAGCACTATATTGTCAAGCACCGTCAGATTTTCGGCCAGGGTGAAATGCTGGTGCACCATGCCGATGCCAGCGGCCAAGGCGGCGGCGGGCTGGCCCGGCGGCAGAACCCGGCCCTTCACTTCGATCTCGCCCGCATCGGCCACATAATGGCCGAACAGGATGTTCATCAGCGTGGTTTTGCCTGCGCCATTTTCACCCAGCAGCCCGAGGATTTCACCCCGGTGAAGCTCCAATGAAATGGCATCATTGGCGAGCAGGGGGCCAAACCGCTTGGTGATGGCGGAAAGCCGGAGAACGGTTTCACGCTCTCCGGCTGATGTGTTGCCCATGCCCGTCAGGAGGACTTGGGTTCGCTGTCGTCAATGGCAACGGCGAAGGCGCCTGATTTGATGTCGGCTTCCTTTGCCGCGACCTTGGCCTTCACGTCATCGGGAATCTTGGACTCGAATGTGCCATAGGGCGCCAGGCTTGAACCGCCCGCCTTCATGAAGGAATACTGGCCATAATCATCGGCCTTGAAAGCGCCCGCCTTGAGGGCGGCAATTGCCGCATCAAGGGTTGGCTCAAAATGCCAGAGGGCGGAGGCCACAACCGTGTCTGGGTAATCGGCTTGCGTGTCGATCACGTTGCCAACCGCCAGGATGCCTTTTTCCTTGGCCGCATCGGAGACGCCAAATCGCTCCGCATACAGAAGATCAGCGCCAGCGTCGATTTGGGCCAAGGCGGTTTCCTTGGCCTTTGGCGGATCAAACCATGAGCCAATGAAGGCCACCAGGAATTTGGCATCGGCGCGGCTTTCGCGCACGCCTGCCATGAAGGCATTCATCAGGCGGTTCACCTCCGGGATGGGATAGCCTCCCACCATGCCGATGTTGCCGGTCCTGGTCATGGCGCCAGCCACGATGCCACTGAGATAGGAGGCATCCTGGATATAGTTGTCGAACACCGCAAAATTAGGCGCTGCCGCCGCATCCGGCTTGAAACTTGAACCGATGAGGAAGGCGCGGTCCGGATAGTCCTTGGCGACGGCGCGGGCGGCATCTTCAACCGCGAAGGCTTCGCCAACAATGAGTTGGTTTCCGGCCTCGCAATATTCGCGCATGACACGCTCGTAATCGGTGTTGGAAACTTTCTCCGAGAACACATAGTCGATATCGCCCCGGTCCTTGGCGATGGTTGCGGCCTTGTGAATGCGGCTCACCCATTGCTGCTCAACCGGCACCGTGTAAATTGCCGCCGTCTTGATCGGGTCTGCGGCGCGGGCCAGGTGGGGAAACAGGCTGCCGAGCGGCAATGCGGCACCGGCTGCGGTGAATTTCAGGATGGTGCGTCTGTTCATGCGGAAAATATTGCTGGTCATGTGTTTTTCTCCCTGCAAGGGCCTTATGCCCCGTTATGGAGATACTACACTTGCGGCAATTCTTGTCCATACGGTCAAACCGGAAAATTGCTGGCGGGTTTCACGGTTTTTTTTGCGGCACGCTAGCCAGTCTGTCGGCAGGGCAGCGCTGGGGCGTTGTGAACGAAAACCGGCGCTTGCCGCTAAAGCCAGTTTGGGGAATAGCAAAACTGCTTTTGTCCGATGCTGTCGAAAAATTGCATGAGATGACTGGCAGCTCACGGGTAAAAAGTTTAAGTGGGCTGGCATGATTAAACTGCCAGCCGCACTTTCAAATAGCGACTTACGTCGACTGTTGGCAGCACAGTTACCTGCGGATTTCGCTGACTGGTTGGATTTTGTGGCAATTGGTGCATTGCTAGCGTTCGTTTGGGACACAGAGCCGTTTGTCTTTGCCATATTGGCCGTGAGCCTTGGATTGCCCTACCTCGTCGTCGGCCCCTTTGCTGGCGTTCTTGTGGATCGCATGGACTTAAAGAACATTTTGATCTTGAGTAATCTGGGACGCGCATTGGCAACGGCGTCGCTATTCTTTGCACCTGACTGGGTTATCCTGATGGCGCTTATCGCATTGCGCAGTTCGGTCGATGCCATCTTCACGCCAGCCAAGCAAGCGGCAATTCAGGCGCTGACAAAACCAGAAGAGCGAATGGGCGCGAATGGCTTAAGTCATGCGATCAACCAGTCCTCGAAGATAGTCGCGCCCGCAATCGGCGGCAGCTTACTTATCTGGCTCGCGCCTCAAATGATCTTTTTGCTGAATGCAGTTGTGTCTGTTCTGGCTGCCTTGTTGTTCTTGAGGCTCTCTAAAATGACAAAATTGCTGCACGATAACATGGTCGGGACCAGCCTGATCACCAATGTCGCGGATGGCTTTAAGGAAGTATCTGGCAGTCTTGTTCTAAGGACATCGCTCACGATGATGGCTGCTGGATATTTTGCCATGTTTTTCTACGATACGCTCATCGCGCCGCTGACACGCGATCTGGGATACAGCCAATCCCAACTTGGCCTTGCGCTGGCGGCGGTCGGCTTTGGCGGTGTCATTGGATCGGTTGTGCTAGGACTAGCCAAGGATGGATCCCGGTCGTTTTCATGGATCGCATGGGGCTCGGTTATTTCAGGTTTGACCGTGATCGGTGTAGGCGCCTGTGAAGTTCTGAATATCTCAATTGACTTTGCTTTGTTTGTCGCCTTGTTCGCAATATTGGGTCTTGCGTCTGCGATGGCCGTTGTCCCATTCCGGACCATCATTCAGAACCATGTCGCGCCGGATCACATTGGCCGGATCACTGCATTAAGTGAAGCTGCCAATACTGTGGCCCTCTTGATTGGCCCTTTCATCGGCGCCGCCATTGCGTCAGCAACCTCAATCGGCGCAGCGTTCATTGGCGGCGGCGTTGTTATGCTCTTCGTTGCGTTGCGGGCGTTCACTATCCGAACTCAAAGCTGAAACGCCCAGTTACCCATCTGCGACGTTTGGAGAGATAAAAGCTGAGTCTGCTTTCAAGCTGGACACGGGCTTCGCGAATTTGGCGCGTTGAATATTTTATTTCCTAGCTCCCTTGATATGTTCCAATAATAGGAGTTTAGTTCTTGGCGATGGTTTCCGAGGGAGGGGACAGTGTCGACAGCGTCTCTATATTGCGGAAACCATGTGCAGCGCTTCCAGGTCTTGGGAACTAACGCGCCTTCGATGGCTAAACAACCTCAGCGGCAAACAACAGACACCGTGCGATCTGGGGCTCTGCAAGAGCAAACCCGACGCCAAAACCGCTGCGTTTCAAGGTCAGGCTTT
>JANNXN010000052.1:0-1732 GCA_031409595.1 Rhodobiaceae bacterium | reverse complement strand
GGAACTTGCCCAGGACATCCAGTTCTACGTGCGCGACCGCATGGATATCTGGCGCAAGGATTACCCCGGGTTTGAAAACCTCCAGCTCGCCGTCATGGGCTGCATCGTCAACGGTCCCGGCGAATCCAAACACGCCGATATAGGTATTTCATTGCCCGGCACCGGTGAACTGCCAACCGCGCCCGTCTACATAGACGGCAAAAAAACCGCCACCCTACGCGGCGAAAACATTTCCCAGCAATTCAAGGAAATTGTCGAAGGCTACGTGAAAAACCGTTGGGGGTAGGGCAGAATATTCACCCTCAAAACTCTGTCATCCGTCCCGTTTCTGTCATCCCGACGAAAGTCGGAATCCAGATCCGAGCGATAAAGCGATAACAACTTTACTCGACGCACCACCCTCACTGGATCCCGACTTTCGTCGGGATGACAGAAATTAGAATGAAAAAATTGTAGCCTCTTACTTCTTCCGTGAAATTATGAAATGCGCGGCAGCGGTTAGTGTGTCTGCTGCCTGCCCGTAGGTTCCCAACGCTGAAATTGCCGATGTCACCAGACTATCAGCTCTCGCTCGCGCTGCGTCCCGCCCCATCAAAGAAACAAGCGTTGCCTTGCCCCGCGAAATATCTTTCTGTGTAGCCTTGCCTACCTGTTCAGTGGTTGAATCCAGATCCAACAGGTCATCGGTAATCTGAAACGCCAATCCAATGGCATCGGAAAATTTCCGCAGCGGCACCCGGTCAGCACCCGCCATTATCGCGCCCGCCTCGCAGGCAAAGCGGAACAAGGCACCGGTCTTGCGGCTTTGAATGGCGATGATCTGATCGATCAGTGAAGCTCCAGAAGTCTCAGCTTCAATATCTAGCATCTGGCCGCCAGCCATGCCGTCCTTGCCGGCTGCTTTCGCCAACTCCAGAACGAGTGCTGCGCGAACGCCCGCATCGCTATGCGTGGCGGGGTCAGCCAAAATCTCGAACGCAAGAGTCAGCAGTGAATCCCCTGCAAGTATGGCAGTCGCCTCATCAAATTTCCGGTGTGTCGTAGGCTTGCCCCGGCGCAGATCATCATCATCCATCGCCGGCAAATCATCATGCGCCAATGAATAGCAGTGGACACATTCCAGCGCCACGCCCACCCGGAGCGCCGATTGCTCGTTGACCCCAAACAGCCGAGCCGATTCCAAAACCAGAAACGGGCGCAATCTTTTGCCGGGTCCCAAAGCTGCATAACGCATGGCCTCAAGCAAACGGGGCGAGGCGCTTTCACCCAACAGCTCACCCAACAAGGCATCCGTTTTCGAGGCCGCCTGGCTTAAAGCTGTTCCAAACCTGGTTTCTGCTGTTGACGTCAAGGCCCGACCTGTGTGTTAAGCTAACCTCCTGTGTATAGTCATGATCATTGAAACTCAATCAGAACTGGCCCCGGTGCCCAAACGATATCTCGAAAGGTTAAAACCCTGGCAACGAAAGGTCGTTTATGTGCTGGCTTTTCTGGTCGCCTGGCCCATCGTCATGACTATTGTCTATGCGGTGGTGCCGCCACCTTTCTCCAATGTCATGATTCTCCGCCTGTTCAGCGGCAATGGCATCAGCAAGGATTGGGTCAGCATCGACGAAATGTCACCGCATCTGGCAAAGGCCGTCATATCCTCGGAAGATGCGAGATTTTGCGAACATCATGGCGTCGATTGGGTGGAATTTCAGGGTGTGGTCGAGGACGCCTTTGACGACGA